>JADFUQ010000068.1 GCA_015222065.1 Bacteroidota bacterium | reverse complement strand
GCTCAATGGATATCCAATTATTTTGTATCCTGGACCTTCCCGATGATGGATAAATCATCCTCGCTTACCAATATTTTTCATCACGGATTTGCTTACTGGATTTATGGTATTATGGGAATACTTGCTGCACTGTTTGTCTGGAAGATGGTTCCTGAAACGAAAGGAAAAACACTTGAAGAGATGGAAAAGCTTTGGAAATAATCATAGAAGACCATTTTTATCAATAAATTATTGCAGAAAACAACCTTGAGTCCACTCCGAAAAGTCAGATTGTTCCCCCTTAGGAGTCAGGGGCAAAAAAACTTCTCGGAGTGGGATCAATCTGGATTTTGAACCTCTTGGAAGAATGAAGTTGGGAGAAATACGAATTAAAAAAATTAATGAATAAATTTCGAAAGTTCACAAAATGAGAAACTTACTAATTCTTTTTATTATTAATTTTGCTATAAATACAACTGCTCAGACAAGCTTCTGATAAAATAAAGTATTAACAATTCAAACATTAATAAATCATGAAAAATGTTAGTTTAATATTCTTGATCT
This sequence comes from Bacteroidota bacterium, assembly GCA_015222065.1. Taxonomy (GTDB): domain Bacteria; phylum Bacteroidota; class Bacteroidia; order Bacteroidales; family VadinHA17; genus JADFUQ01. The sequence goes on along the minus strand of JADFUQ010000068.1, from coordinate 17,030 downwards.
TCTTATTGAAATTGAACTTACAGGCGAAAGATGCCAAAATCTGGATGAAACATGAAATCCGGTTTGAAAGCGAAAAAATATACAATAATCCAATTTACGATGTAAAAGACTTTAAAGTAACTTTTACTTCACCATCAGGACAAACCTTGAATGTGAATGGTTTTTGGGATGGTGGCAAAAACTGGAAGGTCCGGTTTTGCCCAAATGAAACCGGAGTCTGGAAATGGGTAAGTTATTGTTCCGATAAAAAGAACACCGGATTACATAAAAAAGAAGGAGAGTTCAATTGCAAATTAAATAATAGTAATGAAGATATTTATAAAAGGGGGGCAATTTACCACCCAAAGGGGAAATATTATCTTACCTACAACGATGGCAAACCATTTTTCTGGTTAGCTTGCACTGCCTGGAATGGAGCACTAAAATCGAGTGATGAAGAATGGGATTTCTACCTGCAGCAACGAAAAAACAACAATTATAATGTTATTCAGTTAGTAACTACTCAATGGCGTGGTTGCGATAAAAATGCTGAGGGTTTAGTGGCATTCGAAGGATGCGGTTATATAAAAATCAATCCTGAATTTTTCAAAAGAATTGATCAGAAAATTGATGAAGCCAATGAAAAAGGTTTGATTGTTTCACCAGTTATTCTATGGGCTTTACCTTTTGGGCAGGGGCGTTATTTAAGTCCCGGATATGCTTTACCGATTGAGGAGGCTGTATTACTTGCCAAATATATTGTTGCCCGCTACCAGGGGAATCATGTAATTTGGACTTTAGGTGGAGATGGCCGGTATTATGGCTCATTAGAAGATAGATGGAAAGAAATTGGAAGGCAGGTTTTTTCAGGTATTGACCATGCTCCGGTTACTTTACATCCACATGGAAGTTCCTGGATTGGAGAAGAATACGCAGGAGAAGATTGGTATGATATAATGGGCTATCAATCATCACATAGCAATGGAGAGAGAGTTGTAAACTGGATAAATAAAGGACCCATGTCCAAAATGTGGGACAAACTGAAACCTATGCCTTACATTAACATGGAGCCTAATTACGAAGAAATACATTTTCAAATTACTGATAAAGATGTTCGGAATGCCAGTTACTGGAGCATTTTCGCGACTCCATTAGCTGGAATTACCTATGGAGCTAATGGTATTTGGCCCTGGTTGGCAGAGGGTGAATTGATATTAAATCACGGCGGTAAGCCTGGCGTTAGTAGTTGGAGGAAAAGTATTGAATTCCCCGGTAGTATTCAAATGGGCTATCTGTTCGAATTCATAAACCGGTATGAATGGTGGAATTTTTTCCCTGCTAACGAATTGCTTATTGAACAGCTCGGTGAAGAGGTGTATAACCATTGGATTTCAGTGGTAAAAACTGTTGATAATTCAACCATCGTGGCATACATACCGGTTAAGTGTAATGTCAAACTAAGGAACCTGAACAATTTTGTATATTCTGCAAAATGGTTCAACCCCGTAGAAAATTCCTATTCTGATGCTAAAATCATTCAAAAGGATGGCGTTATCTCTTTTGATCAGATATTTGAAAATGACATAGTGATTGTCCTCACTAAAGAATAAGTAGTTGTCAAACAATGAAGAAGCTGCAAGAATAAGGACAGCTTCCAATTTTCCTGGATATTCCATAATATTTACTACAGATTTAATATTTGTTTAACATACGCAGCGAATTGTAAGATTAGTATTAAAAGAATAAACATAAATCATGAAAAAATCACCATTATTTTTCAGAACAGGTTTATCACTGTCAGGTATTTTGCTAATTCTATCTTGTAATACTAACAGACAGCAATCCGGGGAATTGCCACTGAAGCCTAATATTCTGATCTGTATTGCAGACGATGCAAGTCATATGAGCGCGTATGGATATTCCTGGATCAAGACACCAGGTTTTGACAGGGTGGCACAGGAAGGTATTCTATTTACAAATGCCTATACACCCAATGCAAAATGTGCTCCTTCGCGGTCATGTATTCTTACAGGCCGGAATTCCTGGCAACTTGAAGAGGCAGCAAACCACTGGTGTTATTTTCCGGAAAAATTCAAGACATTTTTTGAAACATTAAAAGAGAATGGCTATTATACAGGTTTTACGGGAAAAGGGTGGGCTCCGGGAGTAGCCGGGAAAATCAATGGGAAACCCAGGATGCTTACAGGGGATGCTTATCAGGAAATGAAAATAAATCCACCTGCAGAATGTATCTCGAATGTTGATTATGCAGAAAATTTCCGCTCTTTTCTTAAGAATAAACCGGAAGATAAACCCTTTTGTTTCTGGTATGGGGCCCACGAACCTCACCGGTCATATGAGTTTAAGGCAGGTATCAGGAAAGGCAGGAAAAAACTATCTGATATTGATAGTGTATATTCTTTTTGGCCGGATATCGACAGTGTAAGAACCGATATACTGGATTATGCATTTGAAGTTGAGTATTTTGATCAGCATCTTCAAAAAATACTTATCATCCTTGAGGAACAAAACAAACTGGACAATACCCTGGTAATTGCCACTTCAGATCATGGTATGCCATTTCCCAGAGTGAAGGGGCAAGCATATAAATATTCCAATCATGTACCACTATCAATAATGTGGAAAAACAGAATCGAAGCATCCGGCAGGGTTGTTGATGACTATGTTAGTTTTATAGATATTGCTCCTACTATTCTTGAGCTTTCACAGATAAATGAAAAACAAAGCGGTATGCAGTCTATTGAAGGTAAAAGCCTGACAGATATTTTCTATTCTGACCGGTCTGGCATAATCAATACCGAACGGGATCATGTTTTGATCGGAAAAGAAAGGCACGATATTGGAAGACCTGCTGATATTGGTTATCCTATCAGGGGAATTATTAAGGATGGATATCTGTATATACATAATTTTAAAACAGAACGCTGGCCGGGAGGCAATCCGGAAACGGGTTATCTGAATTGCGACGGCAGTCCGACCAAAACGGTCATACTTGAAGAACATAGAAAATTAAAAAATGTTTTTTACTGGAAATGGTCATTCGGTAAACGGCCTGAAGAAGAATTGTATAATATTGACAATGATCCCGATTGTATCAATAACCTTGCAAACAGGCCGCAATACCAGGAGCGTAAAGATACGCTAAAAGTGCAATTATTCAACGAGTTAAAAGAACAGGATGATCCCAGGATGTTTGGAAAAGGTGATATTTTTGACGGGTATCCCTATGCTGATACAAAAGATACTGCTTTTTACGAACGGTATATAAGAGGAGAGAAGCTACCGGCAGGATGGGTTAATAAGTCTGATTTTGAGAAAAAACCCATACAATCCCCAGATTAATATTATCATAATTATATAAACAAAAATGTAAAATCCAAGAAACTCCCCGTCTGATTATTATAATGTTATAAGTTATAAATGTTATATGTTATTTGTTTTATTGCTTATTGTTGCTGTTGGTAGTTAGTCGTTAACTATTAGCAAGTTAGTGCATTTTCCCATTCTTCCACTATTCCATTATTCCGACATTCCAGGCTCCCGTTCTTCCTAAGCTCCATTTTCTTTTATACTAAAAATCTTTAATATTTAGTAAATATTGTATTTCTGAAAAAAAGTTGTATGTTTACATAAAATGTTCAAATGAACATCAGGGTTCAAATGCACATACTTATGGTTCAACACAGGATATTATATAAGATTGCAAAAGCTTACTATGAGAAAAGGCTTACTCAACAGGAAATTGCAAATCGATACGGGCTCTCAAGAATGAAAGTATCACGATTGCTGGCAAAGGCAGTGAATGAAAAAATCGTTCAAATCAAAATAATAGCGCCAAATGATCAGTTTACAGATCTTGAACATCAGCTTGAAGAGAAGTACGGGATGAAAGAGGTAGTAATTACTAATATTAAAACTAATAATGAAAAGGATCTGTTTCAAGAAATTGGCCGTACTTCTGCTGAATACCTTATCTCAATACTGCAGGGCAATGAGATTATTTGTTTAACATGGGGTAGAACATTATTAAACCTGATAAATAATTTATCTGCACAGGAGTATCCCGGTCTTAAAGTTGCACAAATGCTTGGAGGGTTAGGTGAACCCGAAGCTGAATTTCATGGTACTGATTTAGCCCGGCGAATGGCGCAGATTTTTACTACACGGCCAAGATTGATCCATGCTCCAGGAATATTAAAGAATAAGAAGCTTTGTGATGAGCTTAAAGAGGATATTCAGGTAAAAAACACCTTATTACTGGCTGCCAAAGCAAACATTGCTGTAGTGGGAATCGGGTCATTTACAGAAGGTGGGACTATTTTAAAAAGCAATATACTTACTGAGAAAGATAAGCAAACACTGAATAAGCACAATGTTACAGGAGATATTTCTCTACGATTTTTTAATAAAGAAGGACAATTTATTAACACTGAATTAGATGATCGAATTGTAGGATTAAGCACAGATGAAATTTTGAATATTCCTAGAATTATAGGTGTTGCCGGCGGACTTGCCAAGTATAATTCAATAAAAGCGGCTGTAAAAGGAAAATTAATCAGTGTATTGATTACAGATCATAATGTTGCGGAAAGACTGGCAAATGAAAGACTTTAAAATATAGTATATGGAACATTTATTAGGACTTGATTACGGAACTGGTGGTGCCAAAACAACCATTATAAACAGCGAAGGTAAAGAATTAAGTTATGTTTTTGAAGAATATCCCATATTAACACCTAAACCAGGTTGGTCGGAGCATGATCCAGGCAGGTACTGGGATATCGCTTGCAGGATCATTAAAAGAGCAATATCTGATGCAGGCATATCACCTCATGAAATAAAGGGAATCGCGGTTTCTTCAGCTCTTCCTTCATTGGTTCTCGTAGATAAAAATCATAATCCGGTTCATAATGCTTATAACCTTATGGATAAACGGGCAACTAAACAGGTAGAATGGCTTCAAAAAGAGATTGGAGAACAACGAATTTTTGAAATATCCAGGAACAGACTTGAAGACCATCCCGGAATTGTGAACCTTCTATGGGAAAAGGAAAATCGTCCTGAATATTTTGACAGGATATATAAAGCCCTTACAATTGATGGTTTCATTAACCTTAAATTCACAGGAGAATTTTCGGGCCATTATTCAGGTGCTGCTTTTTATGGTGTTGCTTATAACCTGTTAGAAAGAAAATTCGACAACTCCCTGTTAAATAAAATTGGCTTAAATCCTGAATTGTTCCCTGATTTACATCGTTGCGAAGCAATTATTGGTGAAGTTACTCCCAAAGCCGGTGAAGAAACCGGATTGGCCCCGGGCATTCCAGTTGCTGCCGGACAGGTTGATTGTAACGCTGGCTGGGTAGGCGCAGGTATGATTGAAGAGGGTGATATCCAAATGAACTTAGGGACTTGCGGAAACTTTGGTATTCTGACAAAAGATACAAATTTCCCTGAAACGATGATAAACTTTGCTTATACCACTGACTCTGAAAACACATATATCATTGTTCCAACAACAACAACAGGTGGACAATTAATAAGGTACATGCGTGATAACTTTTATAAGATTGAGATGGGAGCAGAACAGGTATTCGGAATAGATACTTTCGATCTGATAAACAAAGAAGCCGAAAAAGTACCACCCGGAAGTGATAGTTTGTTGGTCTTGCCATACCTAATGGGAGAAAGGACCCCTATTTGGGATGTAAATGCAAGAGGCGTTATTTTTGGACTTTCCTTAAATCATACACGGGGACATATAATCAGAGCAATGATGGAATCAGTTGCATTCGCTCTGTATGATTCATTTCAAATTTTAAAGAAATCAGGAAAAATAATTAAGTCTCCAATTGTTTTGAACGAAGGAGGAGCTAAGAGTGTTTTGTGGCGCCGGATTATTACAGATGTTTTTAATGTACCAACTGTCCTGGTAAAACGACGTACCGGCGCTCCATATGGTGATGCTATTCTGGCAGGTGTTGCTACGGGCATCTTTAAAGATTTTTCCGTAGCCAGGGAATGGACAGAATACATCGATTTAATGGAACCGGATAAATCAAATAATGCTATATATATGGAATACTTCCGGCTTTATAAAGAGTTATACGAAAATGTGAAAGGCGATTACCAAAAATTGGCAAAAATGAGAGAGAAATATAAATAAAATGAAGTGAGGTAAATAATCTCAAATAGTTAAAAGTAAAATGGAATTATTACGAAAGTTACAACAACGTGTTGAAAACAAAAATCCGGTCAGCATTGGTATTGTCGGCTGTGGCCAGATGGGATCCGGGCTTGCACATACCATCAATAACATTCAGGGCATGCAGGTGAATTGTATTGCCGATATTAATGCAGAAAGAGCCATTACAACTTTTCTGGAACTAGGTATTTCCAGAGGTGATATAATTGAAACGTCTAGTCTTGATCGGGCAAATGATGCCCTGAACTCAGGCAAAAAAGTGGTTACAACCAATGCCATGCTCCTTACGGGTATCGACCATATAGAAGCAAACGTTGAAGCAACAGGCGTTCCTGATATTGGTGCAAGAATGGCTTTAAGTTCTATTGAGAGAAAAAAACCAATTATCATGCTCAATGTTGAAACTGACATCACCATTGGCGCCCTGCTAAATTACAAAGCCAGACAAAATGGAGCTTTATATACCGTAGCATCAGGCGATGAACCCGGTGTTTGTAAAATGCTTTATGAACAGGCTGTTTTGATGGGTTTTGAAGTAGTCTGCATCGGTAAAGGCAAAAACAACCCGGTGAATTTCAATGCTACACCGGAATCGTGTATGGAAGAAGCACTCAGCAAAGATATGAACCCTAAGATGTTGGCTTCTTTTAAGGACGGTACCAAAACTATGGTTGAAATGGCTGCCGTATCAAATGCGACAGGCCTTCTTCCGGATGTACCTGGTATGCATGGCTTAAAAGTTGAGTTTGATGATCTGCTAAAAATTTTTAAACCTAAAACCGATGGAGGCATATTCACAACTCGTGGGACCGTTGATTTCAGTACAGGGAAAATTGCACCAGGCGTATTTTTAATTGTTTACTCCAGTGACAAGCGTATTCAGAAAGAGATGAAGTTTATAACTCATGCAGAAGGACCTTACTATTTGCTTTCCAGGCCATACCACTTATGCGACCTGGAAACCCCGCAATCGGTTGCTGAAGCTGTCCTGCTAAACGAGGTAACTGTAGTTGCAGAAACCATGAACTCAGAAGTGGTAGCAATTGCCAAGCGAGACTTGAAAGCCGGTGAAGTTTTGAAAGGAATTGGAAGTACTGATATTTATGGGAAAATCTACACTTACAAAGAAGCCCGCCAACTCATTGTAATCCCTGTTGGATTAGCCGAAAACGGCAGAATCCTTAAGGAAGTAAAAAGAGGGGAACTATTGACCGAAAACAACTGCAGGCCGGATCAATCATCATTTATCTACAAACTACGACAAGAACAGGATAAACTACTTAAATTATGAGTGAAAAAATGAAAGCTGTTATTGTTAAGGCGCTTAACAATTTTGATGTATTTAATATTGAAATACCAAAATGTCCCGAAGGTGGTATGCTCATAAAAATATTGGCTTGTGGTTTATGCGGATCAGACTTGCGTACCTTACGCTCTGGTCACCACAGGATAAAGTTCCCATATACGATCGGTCATGAAAATTGCGGAGAAGTTGTAGAGCTTGGATCTAAATACCAGGGATCATGGAAACGTGACGATATTTTGGCAATTTCCCCTTTGGTTTATTGCGGCAAATGTGATTTTTGCTACGAAGGCAAATACGAACTATGCAATAATTACAAAGAGATTGGACAAAACTGGCCAGGTGGGCTGGCTGAATATATAGCAATTCCCGAAGAGGCAGTCAGATTCGGTACTATTCAAAAAGTTCCGGCAAATCTAAACCCGGTACATGCTACACTTGTTGAACCGCTCTCTTCTTGTGTTAATGCACAGGAAGCCGGACAAATCTCGCTTGGTGATGTTGTTGTTATTATTGGTGCGGGTCCGATCGGTACTTTTCATGTGGAATTAGCCAGGGCACGGGGAGCAAGTAAGATAATTGTAGCTGATATCTCTGCTGAACGCCTGAGACTGATGGAAGAATATCACCCGGATTATCTGATCAATGCTGCCGAAACCGATTTAATTGAAACAGTAAAGAAAATTACTTTCGGCTATGGAGCAGATGTAATTATAACAGCCAACCCTGTACCGGAAACTCAGGTTCAAGCAGTTCAAATGGCAAAAAAAGGAGGAAGGATCCTTCTATTTGGCGGACTACCAAAAGATAAAGCCTGTCCGAAAATTGATATGAATTTAGTGCATTACAATGCCCTGCACCTGATTGGTACTACCATTTTTGCACCGAGGCATAACCGTACAGCCTTGCAACTTATTTCAAGCGGACGTATCTCTGCTGAGAAATTTATTTCGCACCGGTTTAAACTAACTGAATTTGTTGAAGGCGCTCAGCTTGCCCTTGAAGGTAAAGCCCGGAAAATTGTTTTTACACCTTAAAAATTTTAATAATGATAACAAAAAATAGAAAATTCCAACTACCTGATATAGCGCAAATATGTATTATTGTTCCTGACATTGAGAGGGCAACTGAAACCTATTGGGAACTATTTGGTGTAGGCCCGTGGCACTTTTACACATACGGAAAGCCATTGGTAAAACGGATGACAAGGCATGGAAAACCTTACGATTATAAAATGAGAGTAGCTCTCTCCTACATTGGAAAAATGCGTATAGAACTTATTCAGCCCATTGAGGGAGACACTGTATATTCCGAATTTATCGAAAAACATGGATACGGTGTTCATCATTTGGGTGTTTTGACTGACAATATGCAGGGATCGCTCAAATTAGCAGAAGAATGCGGGTTGAAAATGACTCAGGATGGAGCAGGTTTTGGACCTGATGATGACGGACACTACGCTTACCTTGATACGGAAGATTTGCTAGGAACTACCATAGAACTTATTGAGCGACCGAAGAGACGCAACCCGCCGGAAAAAATTTATCCGCCTGAAAAAAAGTAAAATTTGGAATAAATCTATATGGATATATTAATTATTAATTCAAAATCAAATATTTATGAAAACTAATGATGCACTTACATTCGGACTAATTGTCGGAACAAGAGGCTTTTTTAATAGTAAATTAGCTGAAGAAGGAAAAAAAGATCTGATTGCACTGATGGATAAATTGGGGTATAAATACGTTATTTTACCCAGGGATGCCACTCCAACAGGGGTCGTGGAAACGATTGATGATGCTCGTAAAGTTGCCAAATTGTTTAATGAATATCGCGAGGAAATTGACGGTATAATTGTTTCTCTACCTAATTTCGGGGATGAACTGGGTATTGTAAATGCCATCAAATGGGCAAAACTTGATGTTCCTATTATGATTCAGGCCTGCGATGATGATAACGATAAAGTGGGAATAAACCAGCGTCGCGATGCTTTTTGTGGTAAACTATCGGTTTGTAACAACCTGTATCAATATAATATACCCTTTACCGACACGACTTATCACACGTGTAAAATCAATAGCGAAGTTTTTAGAAACGATGTTAAACAATTTGCAAAGGTTTGTCGCGTGGTTTGTGGTCTTTCTTCTGCACGTATTGGTGCCATTGGTGCAAGACCGGCTGCTTTTCAGACCATGCGTTACAGTGAGAAATTATTACAGGCAACAGGTATCACGGTTGTGCCCGTAGATTTGTCGGAAATTCTTGGTGCGGCAAATCGCATTGATTCGGATTCAAAAGAAGTAAAACAAAAACTCGAAGAAATCCATGCATATGGTACTATTCCAAATTATATTCAGAAGGAAAACATTATCAAGCAGGCCAAATTTGGTATTGCATCAGAAAACTGGATAAAAGAAAACAATATTGATGCTGCCTCATTCCAGTGCTGGACATCGATACAGGAAAACTATGGATGTGCTACCTGTCTTACCATGAGTATGCTTGGCGAAAACCTCATGCCCAGTGCAGGTGAGGTGGATGTTTGCGGAGTAATTTCAATGTATGCCATTACGCTTGCAACCGGAAAACCTTCGGCATTGCTCGACTGGAACAACAATTTTGCTGAAGATCGTAACAAATGTGTTTGTACCCATTGCAGCAATTTCCCAAAAAGTTTTGTACAAAACCCTATTGAAATATCAAATCTTGATGTACTTGGTGCTTCACTGGGTTCTGAAAAATGCTTTGGTGCCATTAAAGGTAAGGTGGCTGCCGGTCCTTTCACTTACTTCCGGATTTCTACTGATGATTTAAACGGAATTATCAAAGGATACGTCGGCGAAGGTTATTATACTGATGATCCTTACGGTATGGACGGAGGTATTGCTGTTTGCCAGATCGACAACCTTCAGGATTTACTTAAAATGATGTGTAAAAACGGCTTTGAACATCATGTAGGTATGGGACGGAATCATGTAGCGGATGCTATTGAAGAGGCCGTTACCAACTACCTGGGTTGGGAAATCTATCACCATAAGTAAATTTAAAATATAAATTATGATCTTAATACAAAATTACAGTCTGGCAATTTTCTTTACAATACTTGCAATGATTTGTTGGGGTTCATGGGCAAATACCCAAAAAATTGCTGCTAAAACCTGGCGCTTTGAATTATTTTATTGGGATCTCATAGTAGGCATTGCGATAATGAGCCTGGTTACAGCTTTTACAGTGGGCAGTCTTGGTGTTCAGGGCCGAACATTCTTAGAAGATTTAGCAACAGCAGATTTTTCAAGCATAGGTTTTGCAATGCTGGGAGGCATACTATGGAACATTGGGAATATTCTTCTTGTTGCAGCAATTTCTGTGGCAGGTTTGGCAATAGCATTCCCCATAGGTGGTGGTATTGCCTGGATATTGGGAATAATAATTAACTATATCCTGATATTGCTTTCCGGACAAGAAGCTTCAGAAAAACCGGTTACCTTATGGATAGGCGTTGTTATTATTATAACAGCAATTGTATTAAGTGGCAAAATTTACGATAAAGTTGCTAAAGAAAAAAAACAAGCATCTTTAAAAGGGGTTGTGCTTTCGGTTCTGGCAGGCTTGTTTATCGCATTTTTTTACGGGTTTGTTGTAAAATCCCTTGACGCATCGTTTGTTGCAGGAGGTACAGGAAAGCTTACCCCATATACAGGTATAGTGTTCTTTACATTAGGTGTGATTATCAGTACTCTTATCATTAATCCAATAATTATGCATAAACCAATTATTGGAGACCCGGTTTCAATGAAGTTATACTGGAAAGGAACTATCAGAGAACATTCATCGGGTGTATTAGGTGGTATGATTTGGATGTTAGGAATGACCTTTAGCTTTATGGCTGCGGGTGCAGCAAACCCTGCAATTTCTTATGCATTAAGTAATGCCGCTCCGGTGGTGGCTATTTTATGGGGTATTTTTGTATGGAAAGAATTTAAAGGAGCACCAAAAGGGACAAACTCTTTACTTCTTATTCTTTTTATCTGTTATCTTATGGGATTGGTTTTAATTACGTACTCAAATGCCTGAATGCTGTTTCTGGTAATAATCAAAATTGGATATTATGGGCGAGAAAAAAATCAGATTCGAATTAGATTGTATAAAATTAACAAATAACCCAAATTGTGAACGGGAAAGTTACGGATTTAACGTAAAGATTGTTCATGAAATATCCGAACCGGCCAACGTAAATCGAATTATAATCTCATCATCTGATTTTCAGGTAGAGCTCCTCCCCTCAAAAGGACTATCTGTTGGCAGGGCTTTTTATAATAATATACCCCTCTTCTGGGAGCCACCAATATCTTTACCTAATCCGGATACGCTGGACTTATTATCTGATGAAATTGCCATTAATAGTAAGAAATCAGAAGGGTTTACATATTTGAAAACATTTATGGGCGGAATTGAGTTTTATGGCTTGAATAACTGGGGAATGCCCCGGAGGGAGGAAAATGAAAATAGATTATACCCATTACATGGAGAAACTTCCAATATTCCGGTAAAAAATGTTGAAGTAGTAATTAACAATAAAGAAATCAGGTTAACAGGTACATTTATTTATAAAACATTTATTGAGGGTACAAAAAAAGTCTGGTACGAAAAGGGAAAGGCTTTGTTTGAAGTTATTAAAACGATCATTATTCCTAAAGACAAACCGGTAATCAGACTATCTGATAGTATAAAAAATACAACAAAAGAGTCTATGATATTAGATTGGGGCTATCATATAACTTTTTTTCCTGAATCAGGCAGTAAACTTTTAGTCCCTTCCAGTCTGGTTGAAGAACGCTCAGGGAAAGGTTTACCCACCGATTTTGAGACCTGGTACCCGGCAAAAGAAAAAAAAATAAGGACTGAAACAGGGATTATTCACAAAGGACTTAAAAAATATTGCAGTGATAAAGGAGAATTAAACACTGTATTGATTGTATATCCCAACAAGAATGGAATTAAACTTAGTTTCCCAACTTCTCCCTATTTTCAAACCTGGTTTTGTAAAGGTGGAGCAAACTCGCATGAGTTTACCTATGCCTCGAATGGTTTTCCGGTATTTCAAAGAAACTGGGATGGGATGGGTATTGAGATAGGTTCCAGTGCTTTAGACCACGATGGAAATATTGATAAAAATGTTAATTATAACAATACCGTGATGCCGGAATACAATTATGATATTGAAATAGAAATTGAATTCTTATTACCAGAACGTACACAAGAACTCCAAAAAGATATAGAAAAGTATAATGAATCATGTAGAAAAATAAATGCCCGTAACTAATATAAATACTATTTACTATAAAAAAACATCTTTTCACATGCGCAAAAAAGGTAAAACAATATATGTGCAGGTAGCTTACCAAATTTCGGACGAGAAAAAGCAATAACTTATTTTATACTAAAAATTTTTATATTTAATAGATAAAATTCTTTCAATGGTTTCTAAAGACAAACCAAGCGACAAACAATTAGCAGGTCAGATCAAAAAGGGACAAACCCATGCTTTTGATCAGATGTTTGACCGGTATAGCCAGCAATTATACCGGTTTAGCAAATCTTTGCTTAAGAACCATGAAGATGCAGAGGAAGTAGTACAGGAGGTCTTTTTCAGGATATGGAAAAAACATGATGAGCTTAATGAAAGAAAATCCTTCCAGTCTTTTCTGTTTTCTATTGCTTATAATCTTATTGTTGACAAATTCAGGCAACGGGTGAAAGATCAGAAACACGAACAATTCCTCATTAAGCAGGCTCAACAAAATTATTTGAATCCCGGGAAAGAGTTGGAATATAAGGAATTGAAAAAGCAAATTAATAAGGCTATTACTGAGTTGCCGAAACGAAGGAAGAAAATTTATCAATTGAACAGGGAAAAAGGATTAAGTTATAAAGAAATCGCCGGCCGTTTACGCATCAAACCAAAAACAGTTGAGAATCACATCAACCTTGCACTTAAACATATTCGAAAACGATTGGGAAATGAAACATTAGCTGTCGCTCTATTCCTGTCTTTATTTATTTAATTCCTAAAAATTACTTCACCATATAAAAAACTTTTGGGGGATAACAGCTAGTTATTCGTATTACAATTGATTTAGGTTAATTTTAGGGTTAAATTTAACTTAAGGTGTACTTTTTTAATACACCACTCAAGTCAGTGTGAAGGAGGCAGAAATTGCCACTTTTACGCTGATTTGGGTAATTTTAATCTTAATAATGAAAAGGTTTAAACAAAATAGTATAGAAAAAAAGAATGAGAAAAAGCGAAGAAAACAAGAATCTGGTTGAAAAATTTGCAGAGGGAAATTGCAGCCATGATGAGGCGTTAAAAGTAATCCAGGGGTTTAAGGACCCGCGTTGCCGGATAAAACTACATCAAGCATTAACTAAACTATGGTATAAGAAAAACGAAACGAAAGAGGAGCTAAGTGAAACAGTAGATTTGAGTTCAACTCTTGACCGGGTTCATCACCGGATTAATATTTACAGAGAAAAGGAAGAATCCGGTTTACGAAAAAGGAACCGGTTTAATAAGATATTATTACGGGTTGCGGCTGTAATATTCCTGCCACTACTTATTACAACTGTTCTGTATGTACATGAGAATCTTAACTTATCAAAAGAGGAAGGGTTATATACAGAAATCAATGTTGCATATGGTTCCAAACTTCGTACCGAGTTACCTGATGGTACGGTTGTATGGTTAAACTCAGGCAGCACTCTTAAGTATCCCCAGTCATTCTCCAAACGTAACCGGCAGGCTATACTTTCAGGTGAAGCTTATTTTGATGTAACTCCCGACCGGTTACACCCGTTTGTAGTAAAAACGGAAGCACTTGACCTGAAAGTATTAGGTACACAGCTTAACGTAATGGCTTACCCTGATGAAAACTATGTTTTAACTACCCTGGAAAAAGGAAGAATATCTATTGAAAGACCAAATGCAGGCAAGAAAATTTCACGATTCTGTTTCCTTGAACCGGGAGAACATGCAGTGTTCCAAAAGAAATCAGGTGCTATTAGAAGGTTCATGACAGATACGGATAAGTACACCTCATGGAAAGAGGGAAAACTTATATTCCGGAATGATCCCCTGGCTTTGGTAATAAAACGGCTTGAACGCTGGTACAACACTGATATTGAAATAGCCGGTGATAAAAACCTGCCCGAGACTCCTTACACCATGACCATTGAAGATGAAACGATCACACAGGTGCTGGAATATCTTTCAGTAGCTTCTCCAATATCATGGGAAATAATTCCGGCACATAAACAGGAAAACGGAAAGATATCCAAAACAAGATACATTATCAGCAATAAAAATTTCTCAAAATAAAAGAACTTTATTAATACATAAGCACCAAATAACAATTATCAAATGACAAATAAATCTCAAATTCCAATGACAAAAAAAATCAAACAAATTCTATTATGTGTGCTGTTTGGGTTTTGTTTTTTCAAACATTGGATATTATTTACTCACAAAATAATTAATTTTAAAAGGTGTTCGTGAAATCACTTCGTTAAGTTGTTATTTGTTTTTTGAGATTTGTTATTTATTAATAAACGAAATATTGAGTTTATAAAAAGATTTTAATTAGAAACTTAAAACCCTATTTGCCTATGAAAAAAAGTAATAAAGAAATGAAAAAAAACGGGAAAGTGCTGCAACACTCTCCCGCAATTTTGGATTCAAATTTTATTAATGTCTAACCACGCGGTAAGACTATTTTCCAAACCCAAAACATTACAAATTTATGAAAAAAAATTGGTTATGCCCTGATCGAAGAATCTTTCATTTCCGGTCAGGAAAAACATTTAGGATTATGAAAATCTCAGTGTTTTTATTTCTTACAGGCATCATTAGTATATATGCCGGGAATTCTTACTCTCAGACAACACGGATATCTCTTGATCTAAGAGAAACAACTGTGGGAGAAGTGCTTACAAATATAGAGAATCAGAGCGAATTCTATTTTCTCTATAGCAACAAACTTGTTGATGTGAACCGAAAGGTAAGCTTGCGGGCTAAAAACAAACCTGTAAGCAATATTCTGGATCATCTATTTGCCGATACTGATGTAAGGTATGTAGTATTTGACAGACAGATTATCCTGAGTCCGGAGGAAATGCTGAAAAAAACGATTGAGCAGCAAAATGTACTACCCCAGGGAATAGTTGTTACAGGTAAAGTAACCGATGAAGACGGAAATCCCCTTCCAGGGGTTAATATTCTAATAAAAGGAACATTAGCCGGAGCTATTACCAATCCGGATGGGAATTATAGTATCGAAGTGGATGACCCGGATGCTGTGTTGGTATTTACTTTTATCGGAATGCTTACACAAGAAATCAAAGTTGGGGACCAAACCGAAATCAATATAACATTGGCTCTAGATGTTATTGGACTGGAAGAAGTGATAGCTGTGGGGTATGGAACACAAAGACGAAGTAATTTAACCGGGTCTGTTTCAGATATAAAAGGTGATAAATTGACCAGACGAAATAGTATGCAAACTGCGGACGCTCTGCAAGGTATTGCTCCTGGTGTTAATATTAGTTCATCATCCGGACAACCTGGCAGTCAAAGTACTGTAAGGGTCAGAGGAATAGGAACTCTTACAATTGGAGCAAGTGCCTCTAAAAATGATCCGCTGGTATTAATTGACGGTGTGGAAGGTAACATGAACGATGTGGAACCAAGTAACATTGAAAGCATATCTTTTCTTAAAGATGCTGCCTCTGGTGCAATATACGGTTCAAGAGCTTCTAATGGAGTCATTCTGATAGAAACCAAACGAGGAAAAAAAGAAGAATTATTTGTAAGTTATAATACAAATATGGGTTTCCAGGTTCCCACGGATATGATTGAATTTACAGGTGGTTATGAGTACATGACTGGTTATAATGAAGCATTGGAGAATGAAGGGAAAATGCCAATTTTTGATCCTGAATATATTCAAAATTGGCAAGCCAACCACCCTAGTGGAGAGTATCCGAGTGTTGATTGGCTTGATGTAGTATTAAAAGATGCTGCTTTTCAACAGAAGCACAGCTTAACAGTTAATAGCGGCTCAAATAAAGTGACCAATTTAGCAACCCTTACTTATCTGGATCAAAAATCAGTTATGCCAAATACCAGTTTTAGCAGATATGGAATTCGTTCAAATACCGATATCCAGGCAACTGATAGATTGCATTTTAGGTTAGATATAAAAGGATCAACCTCTGAAAATTTACAACCTTCACAAGGTGAACAGTTATGGTATCAATTGTACCGTGCTAAACCTAATCAGCAAGATATGCTTCCTGATGGAAGGTACGGTGTAGGATATGCGAATATAAATCCATTGGCAATTGCAAATGATGGAGGAGTATCTGAAGGTAAAAGAAAAACAGGTACGATTAATGCGAAAGCTGATTATAAGTTATTTGATAATTTCATCATAGAGTTTACATTTGCTCCTACCTATACATTAT
>JADFUQ010000498.1 GCA_015222065.1 Bacteroidota bacterium | reverse complement strand
CGGTTTTCTTCCCCGAAAACATACCGGTATTGAAAAGAATCCTGATTTAAGTCGACCAATTTTACATTATATTCTTTTTCCAGTGGGAGATATCCATAATTTTTGTAACCATCAAAAGTTTTATGAACGCTCGATTCTCCGATTATTATTTGCTTTTTATAGTGGGGTGTGAAAAAATCCAAAATAGCCCGTATGGCGTCTACATGGGTAGCACAAAGCGGATTATCGGCAAGCACCATGTTTGGCTTTATTAATATCTTTTTATCGCCAATAGTACTTAGAACTTCGTCCTCGATTTTTTTCAACGACTGATATACAATATCGTGCCGGTTATTGCCTTTAATCAAACTTACTTCAGCAGGTTCAATTACTTTTTTGTATAGCTGATTAACTCTGCCTTGTTGTTCATCCGTAATGGTACGTGTACCGGCGATACAAAAATTACTTCCCCCGAAAATTATTCCACCCACTGTTCCCAGACCAATTCCTTTCAGAAAACGGCGTCGATTCAAAGTGTTTCTATTCACAATATACTCCTTTTATAATTTAATGTATCGGAATTTCAACAATTATAGCTTGAAAATGGCTAATTTCATTATACTTTGTATTATCAAGTCGGCAGTCCACAGTCCACAGTCGGCAATCTGAAGACAAAGTTTGTCATTTTTTCCTATAAGGTTTAGTAAGTAAATAGATTTTGTGAACGCAGTGAAGCAACCTTTTATGGTTTTTCGTTAAGCTCATGCAAGTTTAATTATTTGGCATTCCTGATGTAATTGACAGATTGCTTCGTCGCTAGGCTCCTCGCAAAATCTTTTTTCATCCCTCGCCTTCTCCAATCATCAAAAATGTCTTTTGGTATCTATGTATAGTTAAATTTCTAAATCCAGTTGCCATTGTGTTATAATTGTTTGATTGTTATTTACTTTTTTGTGGACTGCCGACTGTGGACTACTGACTATCAACTAATTACTTATAGAACCTGAAAATTAAGTTTTTTTTTATCAATTTGTAAATTAATCAGATAAGAACAAACTAATTCCTCAGGGGATATTGTAGACCCTTCACATTTGTACGAATCTTATAAATCTTATCATAGCATGTTGCATAGATGGTCTTCATATCTTCATCGCCAAAACAGCAGCTTACCGGAAAAACGGGTAAGTTGATAATACCAATAAATTCGCCCTTTTGGCTAAAAACCTGGATCCCCATATAGGTGGCAACATAAATATTACCAAGCTCGTCGATAGTCATACCGTCAGCTCCTGAAGTTTTGCCCTTTCTGTTTAGTACTTCAGGGGTCATGTAAAGTTCCGCGAATTTCCTTCCGTTAGACACAGTACCATTTTCGTTAACATCATATGCCCATACAAAATTATCCTTATCACTATCAACATTCCACCAATCTTCGTCATCATATGTGTTGTTTACATAAAGGGTTTTCCCATCAGGGCTCAGAAGGATGCCGTTTGGCATTGCAAAATCATTTGGTTCTATAATCCTGGTAACTTCACCTTCCGGGTTCAGATAATATACACTCCTGCCAGGATGGTTTTTTTCCGCATCAGGTGTGAACTGAGGATCGGTGAAATAAATACCACCTTTGGCATCGATGACAAGATCATTAGGACCATCGACAGGTTTACCGTTATACATACTTGCCAGTGTTCTTACAACTTTCCCTTTTGTAGTCATTTCGATCACACGGTGACCAAACATGTCGCAAACTGCAAGATTTCCGTTAGCCAGTTGCATAGTGCCATTTGTCTGCATTTTGCCATGAGATATATACTGATAGGTTCCGTCAGGATCCATCTCCACCAATGAGCTCTTCTTTGGGTCACCGTTCCATCCCTGATCGAAATACATGCTTGAGAAATAGAGTTTGCCGTTCAGCCATGTTGGTCCTTCAGTGAAGTAAAGTCCCGGGCCATCTTTAGCGCCGTCGACAACGAGTTCAACAGCGGCATTTTCAGGGAAAATTGCATGATATGCATCAAGCCTCTTCGCCATTTTCTCTGTATAGTCCGGACGGGGCGGCCAGAAAACATCGAGCACATCGCAGCCAAAAGGTCCGTTTGTGCCACCGTGGACTAAGTTTGCCATCAGAAGAAGAATATCTCCTTTTTCCATACGATTCACATCGTCAAGAATAATCTCATCGATCCAGCCACGTTGTACAATCATAAGCTGCTCTTCGGGATGGATATGATGTCCGAATGTTGAACCGGGGTCCATCCTGATGAAACTCATTTGAGTACCTCTGCCCGAAACAAGCCGTGAATTGGCTCCGGGAACAAGCTCTGTAAATTGAACATTATATAAATCGTATACCTTATTCGGATCAACTGAGGGTTCAAGAGGATAATTCCCCACAGGAACATTTGACGGTAAACTTGGAGCACCGGCTTTTTCCAAATAATCGAGATGTACCGGCCAATAAACCTCAAGGATTTCCGCTCCTTTCTCTCCTGCTTTCACTGCATTTTCAGATCCCTTTTCAAGAAAAACAAACTCAATTTTCGGGGTGCCGCCATTTATACCATCCGGTTCCTCTCGTTCAAGAGCGCTCATCGTAATAAAACTTCCGTTAATAAGCTGATCAACCGAACCTTTCATAACAAACATGAGACGTTCGCCCGGAAGAGTCTCTACAGGTATCTCAGCATGAGGTTCCAGAGTCATCCAATTTATGAGGTTACCTTTTCCCCAATATATTTGAGCCTTTGCACCGGGAGCAATTTCAGTAATTGGAAGCGTATTAATATTGCTTACAACACCGGGCTTAAGATTCGAAACAACATTGGTTTCAGGAATATCCTTGCGGACTCTCCTCTCGAGACCACTCTCTTTGATTATCTTATCGCTTCTAACTTTCCACTCGGGTTTTTTAGTACAACCAGAGAAGAACAAGAATAAAATAAAAACAGCTAAAGTCAGAACTGTTAGCTGATGATTGTGTTTTTGTTTTGTATTTAACATAATCTCCTCCAATTTATTTTTTCACTCTATCGTGACGATTACCCAGGTAGAGCCATAACATATGCTTTTCGGTATGGTTTATAGAGCAATGGGGCACCTTATTATTTGGAGGAATAAGAAATGCTTCCCCTGGCTCCTGCCACAAAAGCCGATTGCCAAAATACAAAAGGCTCTTTCCCTTTAACTGACACCAAATCTCCTCACATTCCGGACCATGAACATGTGGCTGTGCGATGTCGAATTTGTCGATGGATACAATAGCTAAACCCATAGGATTTGCGAATTCAGGTCTCACGTCATACATGAATCCCCGGCCTATATGAGCCCAATGATAGCCCACACCGGGCTTTGAATCATGATAACTCCCCACAGACATTTCCTTGTTTGGTTCGAACCCGCTGGTTATTTCCTCTACAACTATAATCATTTCAAGGGGCTGTTCAGTTGGATTGAAAAAACGGTATTCGAGTCCGGCAGGAATAACTACAGCCGTTCCCTCTTCAATTTCAGATTTCTTATCACCGGCTTTCACATATCCGGTTCCATCCATCACATAGAAAAAAACCTGTTCTTTATCATGTTTAGTGGGCTGCGTATTGCAGCGGGGTTGGAGAACTCCTCTTTTGTAAGCTTTGAGATACTTCAAAACCGCACCCTTTTTTGGAGGATTAAGGGGATCACCAGGGGTGAGAATATCACGTTCGATGAGCCCGCCATGTCCTTCATAAGGAATAGAGTTTCTCCAATGGTTGATGTAAAGATACACATCTGTGTCAACCTCCGGATGCCGGTGGTTTGACTTTGCATGCTCGAAAAATGATGGTTCCGGCTCCTCTGTGAGCTTTTCCTGAGCCATAATTGTTGAAAGACCACTTAATCCAATAACAATAATAAATACTGTTGTAAAAAATAAATACTTTTTCATGTTTTACCTCCTGTGTTTTAAAAGAATAAAACCGGTCATTTTTATCATAGAATTATATGAAAGTTGAACGGTTTTCAATATCGCAATTTTTCTTAAAGTTCGATAAAGATATAAAACATAATCTTAGTTAAACAAAAATTTACCATTTATGAATAATCCTTTTTCTCCAGACAATTTAAAAATATACAAGCCCGGAGTAAAATTATTTTGATTAAAATTGTTTTAGTAATTTTACTCTGCAGAGAAACACAATTAAAAGAACTGTGGTGAAAAACAGAAAGAAAATCTAAATAAATCATTAGAAAATGAATCCAATCTTTGAAAAAATTACTAACCTGAAGATTATTCCTGTAATTAAGATTGAAAGTTCAAATACCACTGTTCCACTTGGAGAGGCTCTTATAAAAGGGGGCTTGCCGGCAATTGAAATAACTTACCGCACGGATGCTGCTGAAAAGGTAATTAATATAGTTAGAAAAAAATTTCCTGATATCCTGCTGGGGGCTGGAACGATCCTTACAATCGACCAGGTTAAATCGGCAATGAATGCAGGCGTTCAATTTTTAGTCTCCCCAGGGTTTAACCCCCGGATTGTTGACTATTGCATAAAAAATAACATTCCCATCATCCCAGGAATTAATACACCCTCAGAAATTGAACAGGCTTTGGAACGGGAACTCAGGTATCTCAAATTCTTTCCTGCCGAAGCTTCAGGCGGCTTATTTTACCTTAATGCCATGGCCGCCCCTTATATTAACGTAAAATTTATGCCAACCGGAGGGATAAACCTGAATAATCTGAAAGAATACCTTGCAAATAAATATGTCTTTGCATGTGGTGGCAGTTGGATGGTTAAAACCACCCTGATATCAGAAGGAAGGTTTGCGGAGATCGAAGGATTAGTTAAGCAGGCGGTGAGGATAGTGGCAAGGGGGTAGTTTTTGGCTTGTAGCCTGCCCCGTGAAATGAGACGCTTGCCCTGCCTGCCCTGTAAGGAAGAATGACTGTATCGGGGTGAAATTTGAGGTACGAAAGCATTTCATCAGGGAATGAGCATATTTCACTGGGGCTTATAGTTATATAAATTGAAAAAGTAAAAAAATGGCAGACAGATTAAAAGATATGTTTTTTACAAATTCTTCGATAAATCAATTTGCAGATACAATCAGGCAGTACTATCCTGAATTTAATAAAGATAAGTTTGTTAATTCAATATTTAATGATGAATGGAGTTCGAAAGAATTAAAAGAAAAAATGTATCATACAACAATATGCCTGCACGAAACATTACCTGAGAATTACAAACAAACATTAGACATTTTAATAAAAATCGCTCCATTTATTAAAGGTTTTGAAGCTATGGTTCTTCCCGATTATGTAGAACAATATGGAATGGAAAATTGGGAAATATCCCTTCCTGCTTTAGGACATTTTACAAAATATTCCTCATCTGAATTCGCCATTCGTCCCTTTCTGAAAAAGGATCCACAACGAGTTATGACTTATATGAATGAATTGGCAGAAGATAAAAATGAAAGAATTCGTCGTTTTGCAAGTGAAGGATGCCGTCCGAGATTACCCTGGGCAATGGCATTACCTGAATTTAAGAAAGATCCATGTCTTATTTTTGATGTTTTGGAAAAGCTTAAAAATGATGAATCCGAGTTTGTTCGTAAAAGTGTCGCAAATAATTTAAATGACATATCAAAAGATCATCCTGAATTAGTGTTAGAACTATGTGAGAGATGGTACAATAAAACTGAAAAGACTGATTGGATTGTAAAACATGCGTGTCGAACTATGTTAAAGAAGGGAAATAAACGGGCGTTATTACTTTTTGGTTATGGAGATTCATCAAAAATAAAAGTTAAAAAATTAACCCTCGAAAAAAAGGAAGTGGTTATTGGAAAAAATCTTCACTACTCATTTCAATTAATAATTTCAACTGAAAAGGCAATTAAAGTACGTTTAGAATATGGTATGGATTTTATGAAAGTCAATGGAAAGCAATCAAGGAAAATTTTTAAAATTACCGAAAACACATACAAACCCGGGATACATTCATTTTCAAGAAAACATTCTTTTATTGATATGTCTACTCGTAAACATTACGAAGGAAAACATTGTATCACAATAATAGTGAATGGTGATGAAATGGCGAATATTTCTTTTATTGTAGCAGCCCCCGATAAAAAAGGGCTATGATTGAATTTAGATTTCGAAGCGTGTCTAAAAGCCAAATAAT
>JADFUQ010000497.1 GCA_015222065.1 Bacteroidota bacterium | reverse complement strand
TGGGGGATAGTGCTGGGAGCTGTTGTAATAATTTTTTATACAATGATGGGTGGCTTTTTTGCTGTTGCATGGACAGATTTTATACAGGGAATTATTATGATTGGGGCATTGGTGATATTACCGGTTATAGGGTTAATAGAAATTGCAAATGACGGGTATTCCCTTACTGATGCGGTGAAAGCTGAAGGTCCGGATTTTGCCAGCACCGTTGGTGGGGCTACAGGCTGGGCTGCTGTGGGGGTTGTAGTAAGCGGATTAAGTTGGTTTTTTGGATATATGGGACAGCCACATTTGCTTACACGGTTTATGGCAATCAAAGACCCGGGAAAGATAAAGATCAGCAGAAGAATTGCATTTGCCTGGGCTATCCCTGCTTTTGCAGGTGCTATGTTAATCGGACTAATTGGGCTTTCAATGTATGGAAAAGGATCGTTTGAAGATGTTGAACAAATAATGCCTACACTTGCCACTGAATTGCTTCCCGCATGGCTGGCAGGTATATTTATTTCGGGAGCTATCGCGGCAATGATGTCAACAGCAGACAGCCAGTTACTGGTGATCTCCTCTTCGGTTATTGAAGATTTTTATCATAAAACTCTTGGTAAGGAAGTGACTGAAAAGGCACTTCTTAACCTTAGCAGGCTTGTGACTATTGCTGTGGGTATATTCGGATTTTTGATTGCTGTAACTTCAGGCGAACTAATATTCGATCTTGTTTCCTATGCGTGGTCAGGTTTGGGTGCTTCATTCGGACCGGCTCTTCTGCTTATGTTAAAATGGAAAAAAATACACTGGAAAGGTGTGTTGGCAGGAATGATCACCGGTACGGTTGTCACCATAGTTTGGTCAGAGATTGAATTTCTTGATGCGGCAATCTCTGTAAGGTTTGTCTCTTTTGTGTTGGCTTTTTTTGTTGTTGTACTGGTAAGCCTGGTTGCAAATAGGAAAGGAAGGAAGAAGTATTAAACCCCTATGAAGCCATGTTTAGTATAATGAGTTTTGGGATTTACACACATAACAGGAATCTTTGAACTATTTGCTATGATATATTGTTCGCTTGCACCCAATATGTAATCACTGATATTGATGTTTTTGGTAGTCATAATTAAAATAAGATCTGCTTTATTCCGCTGCGCAAATTTCAGGGTCTCTTTTGCAAATCTCCCTTTTTCCTTAACCGTATGAATATCATATTCGATATTATTCTGCATAAGGTATTTTATTGCAAAATTAAGATTGGTGTTTACTTTCCTGGATAGAGATTTATCTGTGACGGGTGATTTCAGGATATGGATCTTTGAATCAAAATATTTCCCCATATAAACGGCCATAAAAACTTTTTCTTTATTCTCACTTCTGAAATCAATAGGGAAAACAATATTTTGAATTTTTTTCTGATCCCGGGGTTTATCACCAACAACAATAAATGGAACTTGTGAACCGATAATCACTTTTAATGCCCAGCTGCCTGTAATTTTCTGCATTCCTTTCATGCCATGTGTACCCATAATAACCATATTAGCTTTCTGGTCGGTAGCATATTTTGATATGGTGGAAAAAATACTTCCTTCAAGAATTACAACACTTGTATTAATTAATTGATTGGCTTTTGTCTGCCCGGCAATTTTATCCAGTTTTTGCTTGATCTCATCTTTTCCTTTCTGACTTTTATTTTTATCAATAATATGAAGAAAACATATATCATTATGTAACATTTTTGCTATCTTAATGCCGTGCAGTAAAGCGTTTTCGGCTACCTTAGAAAAATCCCAGGGGATAATAATAAGTTTATTGTCTTTTTCCATGTTATCAGTTATTAATTATATTGTAAAAATAAAGATTTTTGCATGGAATACATAATAATAACTTAAATTTTAATGATGGTTGTATTAAAGGTTTTGCTTTCATAATTAATTTTCGAAGCTATGTTCTTATTTATCCTGTTTAAAAATCTTATTTTTGCACCAAAGCATATTTATAATTTATGAAGAAAGAAATTAAAAGAACAAAAGTTAAAGACCTGCTTGTTTCAGAAAGTTTCGGAAAAGAGGTACATGTTCAGGGATGGGTAAGGACAAAAAGAGGAAGCAGGAAAATTGGCTTTATAGCTCTTAATGACGGGTCAACAATTCACAATGCACAAATTGTAGTTGATTTCCCTGAGTTTGATGAACAGACCATTAAGCAAATTACCACAGGATCGTGCCTGGGAGTGAAGGGAACACTTGTGAAGTCGGAAGGACGTGACCAGAATGTGGAGATCCATGCCGTGCAAATTAAGGTTTACGGGACAGCCGATCCGGAAAGTTATCCATTACAGAAAAAAGGTCATACCCTGGAATATCTCAGGGAGATTGCTCATCTTCGTTTCAGAACCAATACATTTGGTGCGGTATTCCGGGTTAGGCATACAATGGCTTATGCAATTCATAAATATTTTAATGACAACGGGTTTTATTATCTTCATACACCAATAATTACCGGTTCGGATGCTGAAGGAGCAGGAGAAATGTTCCGGGTAAGCGTACTGGATGATCTTGATCCACCAAAAACTCCTGAAGGAAAAGTTAACTACGAAAAGGACTTTTTCGGGAAAGAGACAAATCTCACAGTATCAGGACAGCTTGAGGCTGAATTAGGAGCCCTGGCTTTATCGGAAGTATACACTTTTGGTCCTACCTTCAGAGCTGAAAACTCAAATACCCCCAGGCACCTGGCAGAGTTTTGGATGATTGAACCGGAAATGGCATTTTATGATATTAATGATAATATGGACCTGGCTGAAGACTTTTTAAAATATATAGTCAGATACACGCTTGAAAATTCGCCGGATGATCTTGAATTTCTAAATAATATGTATGATAAAGAGCTGCTTGAAAGGTTAAAGTTTGTTGTTGAAAAGGAATTTGTAAGAACAGACTATACTGAAGCTGTAGAGATACTTATGAAAGCAGATGCAAAATTTGAATTCCCTGTTAAATGGGGGAATGACTTGCAGGCAGAACATGAGAGATTCCTGGTAGAAAAACATTATAAATGCCCCGTGATCCTGACCGATTATCCAAAAGAGATAAAGGCATTTTACATGAAACAAAATTCCGATGGAAAAACAATCAGGGCTATGGATGTATTGTTTCCACGCCTGGGAGAGATCATTGGCGGATCACAAAGAGAAGAGGATTATGATAAACTGAAGAGTAGGATAAATGAATTGAAAATACCTGAAAAGGAATTATGGTGGTATCTTGAAACACGAAAATTCGGCACAGCCCCACATAGTGGGTTCGGTCTTGGTTTTGAACGAATGGTTCAGTTTGTAACAGGAATGAGTAATATTAGAGATGTTATTCCTTTTCCCAGGACACCACGGAATGCAGAGTTTTA
>JADFUQ010000496.1 GCA_015222065.1 Bacteroidota bacterium | reverse complement strand
TCGAACAAGGAACGCTGATTTTAGATTTCAGATTTTCAAACACTTCGCAAATCGTTAATCGGTGTTCCTTGTTCTTAAATCAATTTTTACTTACTTTATAGACGTACTTTATTTAGATGATTCCGGATCGTCCCGTATGTTTCGGATAAAGATCAGGTACAGGATCGCTCTGAAATATCTCTTTAGTCTCAATATTCATCATGGATAGTTTGCCGTGCCAACCTGCACCTGTATCCATAAGCCATACTTCACATGCATGAACAGGCATCTCAGATCCGAAATTAGTGGTAGGTGTATGGCCTACATAAATCTC
Source organism: Bacteroidota bacterium (assembly GCA_015222065.1). GTDB lineage: Bacteria > Bacteroidota > Bacteroidia > Bacteroidales > VadinHA17 > JADFUQ01. The sequence goes on along the minus strand of JADFUQ010000496.1, from coordinate 10,137 downwards.
ATTAAAACGGGTAATTTGACTTTCATCATTAAGCGTTTTTCTTTGTAAAGCAAGATTAACCAGTTCCCGGTTCCACAGAAAAACAGTTCTGTCCTGTTCACAGAGTTCTGCAAAAGGTTTTATTCCACCATGTACAAAAAGTTTTTTTTCATGTATGTAATATTCCTTAGCCTGGCTCAATAGCCGGATGTGATCTGATGGAATATTCCGGGAGTATGATTCAATAGTAGCTTTACCTCCCTGGGCAAGCCAAATTTCCGGTGCATGCCCGGTTTTCGCCCAGGTAAGTGCCCAGTCATCGTGATTCCCGATTATAAATACCAGATTTTTTACCTTTAGCAATTCATCTGTTGCTTCGTAAACTTCGGGCCATCCGTCACAAACGTCGCCCAGGAAAATAAGCTGATCTGTTTCATGATCAAATCCCGCTTTCTGAAAACATTGTTTCAGGGCTTTATACGCTCCATGGATATCTCCTAATACAAAAGTTCTCATAAGATATAGTCTGTTTCTTAAGGGACTTGTTATAATATTAAAGTATTGCGAGCCCTATGCTCTACGCTCTAAGCCCCATGCTCTTATCCCACATCAGCAAGCTCAAAAATAAGTTTCTGCATTCTTTCAAAATGAGATCCTTTCCAATAAACCTTGCCACAAGATGAGCATTTAAAAAATTCATCAAAGTAAATTTTTGTTCTGGGTTTCAATTGGTGAATCACAGATTGTTTACTTGTTTTCTTAACCAAACCATTGCAAACTGTACATCTGCGGAATGGTTTGAACTTTGAAAACAGGTCGAAACGCCTGGCAGTTTCAGTAAATTGTTCCACGGGCTTTTGTGATCTTATCCAGTAACCATGGGTAACAACCTTATGTTTCAGAAGTCCTACATCACGTGTTAGTATGATCCTCTTTTCGTGTACGGATATTTCAACTATCTCGTTATCATCAAACCAATTTTCATATAAAGTATCAAAACCGGTCATTCGCATATACTTTGCCAGTTTTCCAAGGTGAACATCGAGAATAAATGAAGGATTACGTAAAGGTTCATTTCTGAGATGTGTGATCTGTGATATATCCAGACTTTCAAAAACCGGATATACCGAAATATTGTCATCTGGCAGGATATGATAATTGAATGATACCGATTGACCGTTTACCAGGATAAGATCAATTTCAGTATGGGGAACACCCAGTGATTCGATTGCATCTTTGACTGATTGTTTCTGTTCATATTCAATCTGAAACCCGACCTTTTTTCTATTCTTTGGTAAAAAATCGTTTAATTCTTCATAAAATCTGAACCACACTTTTTTTTCAGACATATGGTAATTTATCTTGGAAATGATTAAATAATTAAATGCTTAAATGATTGAATTATTGAATGCTTAGATGACTAAAGTTTAAAATATACTTGCATTTTTGCCAACTGCCAATTGCCAACTGCCGACTTATTTGTAGCCTTGTTGTATTTATTAGTTACCCAAAATTACATGCTTTTTACATTTTTTTAGGTTTTTCTATGGTAAGTTATTAGCAAAAACCACTTATTTTTAATAGCTTATGTTATTGCCGAATATTCCTACTCAACAGGATTCCCTTTCAAACCAATCTCTTCGGCAACTTCGCGCATTCCCATAATTGTATCAGTTATTAATTCTGATAGTTCGATATTTAATAGTTCAGCTCCTTTTTCAATTACCGACCGGTTAACTCCTGCTGCAAATCGTTTATCTTTCCATTTCTTTTTTACCGATTTTGCCTTCATATCAAGAACACTGCGTGATGGCCTTACAAGAGCAGATGTTACAACTAATCCTGTAAGTTCATCAATGGCATATAATGTTTTTTCCATCAGGCTTTTAGGTTCGATATCGGTTACAATTTGCCAGCCATGGCTTAAAACTGCGCGTATCAATTCCTCCGGCCATCTGTTTTCTTTAAGTATCTCTTCAGTTTTTTGGCAATGTTGATCAGGGAATTTTTCATAATCAAGGTCATGCACCAATCCGACTATGCCCCATTTTTCTTCATCTTCCCCATACTTTCTTGCCATATACCGCATTACACCTTCTACAGCCAGTGCATGTTTTGTAAGACTCTCAGATTCATTATACTTTTTGAAAAGTATCCATGCTTCATCTCTTGCAGGTATTTTTTCTTCCATATTTGTAAAGTATTTGGTTATTCAGTGCAATATATAAAAATTGGAATAATTGGAATATTGTGTAATCCAATATGCATTTGTCTTATCTTTCCATTATTATAGTGTTATTCGTTATATGTTAAAAGTTACTTACTCATTTATTAAAGAATTAACCGCCAAGTACGCTAAGGATGCGCTAAGAGCGCAAAGTAAAATATGTATTGTATGATGTCTTCAATATATTCTTATGCGAACTTTGCGCCTTCTCTGCGACCTCTGCGGTTAGTTCTTATTCATCCGACTGACCAATCAGCAGCTGCTAATGCATGGATGCTGGTAGTATCAAAAAGAGGCAGATTTGTATCCTTCTGTTTAATGAGAAGTGGGATTTCGGTACATCCAAGGATTATTCCTTCTGCTCCACCGGCTGATAAATGATCGATCATTCTGAGAACTTTTTTTCTTGAAGTTTCACTCAGGACACCTTTTACTAATTCTTCAAAAATAATCCGGTGCATTTCATTCTGGTCTTCTGTTCCGGGAACAAGAAGGTCGATATTATTCTTTTTCATTATACGAAAATATAGTTCATCATTCATAGTGTACTTTGTACCTAACAGACCAATTTTCGAATAGCCTGTTTTACTAATCTCCTCAGATACTATCAATACGATATGAAGTAAAGGAATACTAATATTCTTACTAATCTCATCAGCAATTTTATGCATAGTATTCGAGCAGATTAGAATACCTTCAGCGCCTGCTTCATACAATTTAATGGCTGCATCAGAGAGTTTTTCAGTTAACAGATTCCACGAATTATTATTTTGCAGCTTTTCTATCTCATTAAAATCGAATGAATAAATCAGGCAACCGGATGAATGAGTACCCCCGAGTTTTTCCCGGATTCTCCTGTTGATAATTGAATAATATGTACTGGTTGATTCCCAGCTCATTCCTCCTAATAATCCAAGTGTTTTCATAAAGAAATAGTTATTTGATTTATTGTTTAAAGATCCGGTAAACCACTACATTTTCATCAACATGGATAGAAAAAAGGTAAGGTCCAGGGATTAAAGTATTTACCGGTATGTTTATTGTTTGAAATCCTTCCTGAACATAATATTTTTTTTCTAAAATTACTTGTCCGGTAAGATTCATTATTTTAACTATAAATTCTCCTTCATCAGTTGTTTTAACCGAAAGATTGAGGAAATCTCTCGCTGGATTTGGAAATAAATTTATCTCTGTAAGCCAATTAAATGGTACCTGCTTAAGATTTGTATGGTGATTAATTGTAATAAAGACAGAGTCGTTAGTGTAGATAGTATCTTCGTCTAATTGCGTGTAGCCCGAGATAGCATATGATTGAATATCAGACAGATCGGCAGGTGAAGAAAATGTAAAAAGAATACTGTCACCTGCAGAAATAAGTGTATCAACGAAATCGTTGGTTAGGATGGAATCATTTATTGAATAAAACACCGGGAATTCTGATACAGTAATTGTTCCCAAATTTCCAATCCATATGCTAACCGGTTCCTCATTCGAATAATTGGTTTTCTGCACCGGTGATGCAAAAGACAATACACCAACATCAATGGTTGGTATATTTTCAACTATTACTGTTAGGGTATCGTTTCCACGGAAATCATCTTCGGCAAGATTCGTATAGATTTCAAACCTGTATTCTTTGAACAGTGAAAGATCGGCAGGAATTGAAAATGTATGTTGCAATGAGCCGTAAGGACCTAAAACAGAGCGTACTGTGTCAATAGCTTTATATACACCATCAACCTTATATCCTACATACAATGAGTCAACAGGTACTGAGCCAAAGTTCTTTATTTCCACAATAACATCTTCACTATTGGTAAGGTTCAGACCTGATACCGGGGCTATCAGTTTGCTTGGACCGATATTGAACTGAGTAAAGGTATATTCGGGGAAGACAATAAAGTCGATCCATGCTTTGTCTTTTGGGTCGCTTACCGATATGTCTTTCTGATAGATCCACTGAAGTGTATGGTCGCCGGTGGAAAGAGGATACTCCTGCAGTGTCCAGTCACTCACGCCTGACCACGCTCCAATAAGGACAGAATCAATATAAAATCTCAGAAAATCGTAATCATTTTCAGATGAGATCTTCCGGTAAAACGAGATAGTATCATCAACAAATATTTCAAGTGACATGGACAGTTCCGATTTCTGGTTATGACTGATGGAACCTGATTGTGCGGTAAAACTTCCTTCATAAGGATCAGAAGAAACGATTGTCCAGGGATACAAACTATCGTTTTTCCAGTTATACTGATAGAAGTCACCGCTTTCGAAACTTTCATATATTAATCCTATGTGAAGATTGAATGAGTCTTTGGCTGAATAGTTCCCTGAACCGGAACTAAGGTTAAATTTTGCAATTGTCCCCTGGGGAGCTGAAGGATCGATCTCTACGGTGAATAATGCATATTTCGTTTCCGATTCCTTAAGTTCAGTAATGTTAAATGTTTCATTTTGAATAGTAACATAACTGTTTGATGTAATAAGTGAACTAATGAGGTTATAAGCACTGCTATGTCCTTCATTAGATATCTCAACCTGGATATCAGCTTTTTCTCCGGGGTCAAGCTTATAATTCCCATTTCCTTCTGCCATATCCAATACTTTTATCTTACCAATTTCCAATACCGGAGCATTTAACTCTATCCTGAAATAGGCATTCCAGATATTCCCAGCCAGGTCAGTAATTCTCAGATGCATAGTCGTTAAATGATGATCCGGAATGCTATCCTTTATTTTAATCTCAAAGGCATATTGAATAGTTGAATCGGTGTATGCATTCACTGTCCCGAATGCTTCGAGACTATCCAAAACCTGAACAAATGGATCGGCTGCAGATAATTTTACCATTACATTGCCGGCATTTTCAGGACCGGCATTTTCTATAGTAATTGTAATTCCTATAGTTTCACCGTAATCAGCTATGTGATCGTAATTTCCGGCAGTGTCTTCCAGAATGTGGTCTTTATAAGTAATGTAAGGGCCATAATCTGCGACAATGCTCATAGTGTCAATAAATGGTCTTCGATTTTGTTTGGTAATTACCAGTTCAGCAAGTTTTACAGAGTCAACAGGCAGAAACTCGAGAATAGCAACACCTGATGCATCAGTATAAGTAGCATCCAGTAATTTACCGTCAATTGAAAGAGCAGCATAAGCATTTTGTTCGCATTGAAAATGAAGATTATAAATACCAACAGGCAATGTGTCAGGTACAGTTACTATCATCGAATCAGGAACAGAAAAATATACCATTAATGACGGATCGCCTAACAGGGTATATACCTCCCAGTAATATTTTGTGTACCTTGAATTACTTTCTGTTACTGCAAGGTTCCCGGCGTACGTCATTTGCCCCTGTGTTATGTACCAGTCTGTTTCCGGTTCTCCGTTATCATGAAATGCGCGGTCGTACATTCCCAATCCGGTTTCTGCATATAAAGGATTAGCTGATATGGGCCCAATACCAACAGCCCAGTAAAAGTCTTCATCCCAGTATGAGTCGTTTGTACACCCGATATATCCAAGTGCTCCTTTTCCTTCTGCCCTGACAAGTGCTTCAGCTAAACAATTATCAAGATTGAAAGTTGCAGTAGAGCAACCATTACCGATCATTAAAGGATATTTACTCAAATTATTGAGGCTGTCAATATCATTAATATGAAATTCTGGGCTTAACCACCGGTTGTATTCCCCATGCCCTGTATAATTCACAAACCCAACACCGTCGCTGATATTTTTTATTATACTATCAGCACTGCTCCCTGACTCGGGGTAAAGATATGTATGAGAGTTGATGCCATGAGCAGGGTTGAAATAGTAGTGGGTTCCGTAATTGATCTGGCCATTTCCCCGGGTTGAAGCATAGGTATCATCTACACCTGCAATCATCACTGCCTCATCAAGAAATGAAGGGTCGGGGAATAGATATTGTTCATATTCCATGATCTTGTCAATTTGCGGGATAAGCTCCGATGTGTCCCTGGCTGAAAGACGGCCGTAGAAAACATCCGGCAGATAGTCATCACCACCGTCATATTCCGCATAGTAAAGATCAGTTATCTGGCCAGAGGCTTGAGATGTGGGTATTTGTTCAACATCGCCTACGATCAATAAAAATGTTGGAGCAGGATCATCAGGTGTGGCAGAAATATAAATTCCTTTCAGTGTATCCTTCAATTCCTCCCGTGTAGTGCCTGCACCATTTTCCCCGGTGTATAACTCAATGACATTAAATCCCTTCCGTGTTTTCCATTTGATAAAAGGTTGAAGAATATCATGAAATATCGTATCTGAAAGGATGACATATCTAACAGGTTTTTCAACCTCCGGACTTTTTGCCCCCTCAGTTTCGTAGTTAAGTATTTTCAGGAAGGTTTTTTCAAATTCCCGGCTTTTATATTTATTTTTTAACAATTTATCCTGCTCAATATCGGGATTCTCAAAAATAATTTCAATATCAGCTTCATAAATAACTTTCAATATATTGGAAACAGGATTATACCGAAATGGAGAGATTTGTAATCCCGCTATTCTTCGTCCCCGGATATTTCCTATTTCTTCTACTTCAACAAGTTTATCCTTATTGAACCTGTCAAGAGAATAAAATGCTTTGTTATATAAAAATTCAATACTATCTGTAACTATTTGCTTTTGTCTGGATGGCTGTGATGGAAATATTTTAGTATATATACCGTATTGTGCCAGTGGAATTTCTTTCTCTTTTACCGATTTTAGTACTATTCTTATTTCTGCCCCTGCCGGGATATTTATTAATTTGTTCAATTCCGGTAATTCCGGTAGTCCTTCATTATAGTTTGTCTGAAAACCTTTAACAATCAATCTTATAAAGCCTCCTTCACTGGTGCTCACGGGAAGAAGATCATACGAGGATAATTTAAATTGTATTTTGAGGGAGTTTATATCATTTGATATAATATTCAAACTGTTTGCTTCAGGAATAAGGTTTACTCTGGTCGAAATTTGGGCATAATTATTCCAAACAAACAAACAGAAAAAAAGTAACTGAAACCCAATAATTTTTTTAACCCTCATTATTAACCCGTTACTATTAACAAAGAAGTTGATTATATTTGTGCTAGTAAAATTTAAATATAATAAATTTTTCCTTATTGTTATTAGGCTAAATTTGCAATGATGTTATTATAATTACTGGTTCAACCTCACCTCATGAAAAGATTAGTAATAATTGCTGGAGTCTTTATTTTTTTTACACTATCTTCTTATACACAGGATCCTGTTAAAGTATACAGAAAGGGTTTGCCTTTCATGAAAAATTATTCTCCGGATGAAACTGGTGGTAGTGAGCAGAACTGGGCTATTATAATGGATAATCGCGGTGTGATGTATTTCGGTAATGGAGAGAATGGGGTTCTTGAATTTGATGGAGTGAATTGGAGGAATATCCCGATTTCAAATAACTCTATTGTCAGATCATTAGGGATTGATAACAATGGAACAATATATGTTGGAGCAATAGGAGAGATAGGGTATCTGAAACCGGGTGATTTTGGTAAATTACAGTATATCAGTCTTTCAAACAAAATTGATACTATAAACCGTGATTTCAATAATGTGTGGAAAACATTTTTATTTGAAGATCATATATATTTTTGCAGCCCGCAAAAACTTTTTAAATATTCCCCTGAAAAAGATTCAATATCAATAATTAATATATCTGAGTTTGACTTTGGCGACAGATTCTGGAGTTTTAATGTAAGAAATCATCTCTACCACGGAGACTTCGTTGCCGGGCTTCTTACAATAGATACTGATACACTGAGAGTTGCATTAGGTGGTGAGTACTTTCATTTTCATAATATTTCAGGAATGGTCCCAGGACCAGATAGTAAAATATGGGTTGGGACTTTTGCTAAAGGTATTTTTCTGTATGATCCTGAAACAGGAGAGATTGAAAATGATGTCATCTCGTCTGACGTTAATAATTACCTGAAGGAAAAGGTGTTATACCAGATTATTTCATTAGGAAATAACGAGTTGGGATTAGCTACTATATATGGCGGATTTTTGATTGTTGATAAGGAAGGTCAGATTATCCAAAAATTTGATAAAAGTAACGGGCTACAGGATGAAACAGTATACTTTCCATATGTTAATCAATCACAACCTTCTCAATCTCCTCTTTGGCTTGCCTTGAATATTGGTATTACTAAGCTTGAAATTAATTCCCCTTTAACCAAATTTACTGAATTATCCGGTTTTAAGGATCCTATTAATGATATTATTCAATATAAAGGAAAAATATTTGTTTGTACCAACTCAGGTGTATATTTTATGGAAGGTGATAAAACTGTCAGCTTTCGAAAAGTTAAGAATATTAATACTGCAACATGGTCGTTTATGAAATTTGATGCCGGAGGAACGATTCCGGAACGGCTTCTGGTCGGGAGTTCTGGAGGGTTATATGATATCTCCGGGATAGAAGATGGGATTCTGGTTGATCAAAATGTAGTGGGCAACAAACCTCAGGAACGAAAATACTTTATCTATGAGTTGGCCGGGTCATCAATAAATGGAAACAAAATATATCTTGGTATGAACAGTGGTTTGATAATCCTTGAATACAAGAATGGAACCTGGTATCAAGCGTATGAAAAGAAATTCAACCAGGAAATCAGGAGGGTTTGTGAGGATAATAATAACCGGTTGTGGTTATGTACATCATTTAATGGAGTAAAAATGATGGATTTATCAAACAAGGGAGATACTGTTATCACTGCTTTTACCTGTGAAGATGGATTGCCAAGGAATGATAAAAATTATATTTCAAAACTTGACGATAAATTATATTTCATTACCTCAGCAGGCCTGTATAGCTTTAACGAAACAAAGGAAAAATTTGAACCGGATTCGACTTTTGGTACCGGTTATTCCAACGGAAGTAAGGAGGTCTTTCGGATGGTAAAAGATAGTGATGATTGCTTATGGTTTAGCCTGCAGGACGGAAACAAAAAGTGGGTTGAGGTTGTACAAAAAAGACCGGATGGAGGAACTTATGAACAGGTTTATCTCTCTTTAAAAAGACTTCCTAATAAATCAATTGATGCTATTTATGATGATGATAAAGGAAATGTTTGGCTTGGAGTATCAAATGAACTTTATAAATATGATAGAAACTTTGAGAAGGATTTCTCAATACCTTATAATACCTTAATTCGTCAGGTTAATATCAGTGCAGACTCTGTTCTCTTTTATGGAACCAACTATTCTGTTGCAAATGATGGACAATTATATGTTGATTTAAAGCAGCCGGAGAAATTAATCCCGGTGATAGATTACAAACACAATAACATTACATTTTACTGGGCATCACCTTTCTTTGAGCAGGAAGAAGCTACGCAATACCGTTATTGGCTTGAAGGATATTCTGATGAATGGACAAGATGGAATGAAAAAACAGATTTTACTTTTACAAACCTGCGGCAGGGCCATTACATATTCCATGTTCAGGCTTTAAATGCTTTTGGAATTGAAAGCATCCCGGCTTTGTATACATTTACTGTATTACCACCATGGTACCAGACAGTTCTTGCATATATTATGTATATAATAATTGCCATAATAATTATTATAATTATTGTTAATTTGTACACACGCAGGCTTAGGAATGAGAATATTCGTCTTGAAGGTATTATCTTAGAACGGACTGCTGAGATACGAAAACAAAAAGAAGAACTGGAAGATAGTATATTGTATGCCAGAAGGATACAAAGAGCCATGTTGCCATCGAAAAATATCCTGGAAAAGAATTTCCCGAACCACTTTATCTTATTTAAACCGAGAGATATAGTAAGTGGTGATTTTTACTGGATGGCAAAACGCGAAGGTAAAGTTGTTGTTGTTGCTGCAGATTGTACAGGACATGGTGTTCCGGGAGCCTTTATGAG
>JADFUQ010000495.1 GCA_015222065.1 Bacteroidota bacterium | reverse complement strand
TGCCACGTGAAATGCGACGCCTGCCCCGTGAAATTTGAGGTACGAAAATATTTCACCGGGGAAGGAGCATATTTCACTGTGGTAAAATTAAAAATGAAACGAATATGAGAAAACTATTTGCTGTGCCAACAATTGACGGTAAATTATGTCAGCATTTTGGCCATTGTGAAAAATTTGCAATTGTAGAAATACAAGACAAACAATTTGTAAGAGAAGATTATATTACGCCGCCGGTGCATCAACCCGGAGTTTATCCTAAATTTCTTGCCGATCATGGTATTGAAGTAATTATTTCAGGGGGAATGGGTCAGAGAGCACAAGATCTTTTTGCTCAAAACAATATTGAGGTTTGTGTAGGGGTGAATTCTGATTCACCACAACAACTTGTGAAGCAATATCTGGAAGAACAACTTGAAACCGGTCAGAACCTTTGTGATCATTAATAAGCAATGAAAATAGCAATTGCAAGCGGAAAGGGCGGAACAGGAAAAACAACACTTTCTACAAACCTGGCTGGTTATTTTGCGGAAAAAGGAGAAGTGATTTTGGCAGATTTGGATGTTGAAGAGCCTAATTCAGGGCTGTTCATTAAAGGTGAGTCTGTTCACAAAGAGGATAAATATAAAATGATCCCCGAATGGGAACGGGAGAAATGTACTCTTTGCGGATTATGTCAGGATGTGTGTAATTTCCATGCAGTGATTCAATTAATAGATCAGATCATGGTTTTCCCCGAGTTATGCCATAGTTGTTATGCTTGTTCGGAATTATGTCCTACGGATGCTTTACCTATGGTTACGCAAAAAATGGGTGTATTGACCCATTTTCAAAAAGATAATTTAACTTTTGTGGAAAGCCGCCTTGATATAGGCCAGGAACAGGCAGTGCCATTAATCTCTCAAACAAATGAATATGTTGATAAGCTTTTTCCCAAAGAGGCTATAAAATTATACGATTCGCCTCCGGGAACATCATGCCCGGTAATTGAAGCCGTGAAAAATGCCGATTTTGTTATTCTTGTTACCGAGCCAACGCCTTTCGGATTGCATGATCTGAAGCTGGCAGTTGATACTTTAAAGGAACTGAAAATGAAATTTGGTGTCGTTGTGAATCGTCATGGTATTGGGAATGATGATGTAGTGAACTATTGCCAAAAAGAAAGCATTGATGTAATAGCTAAAATTCCGAATAGACGTCGTATAGCTGAATTATATTCACGCGGCGAATTGATTTACCAGAAAATTCCGGAAGTAAAACATCAATTTGAAAACATTGAGAGGTATATTTTTGCAATTAATAAGAAAAGCTCCTTGTGAAAGAAATTGTTGTTATTTCAGGGAAAGGGGGCACAGGCAAAACCTCCATTACTGCATCATTCGCGTATCTGGGGGGAAAGGATGTGGTTGTTGCAGACTGTGATGTTGACGCTGCAGATATGCACTTGCTTATGCAGCCTGATTTTGCAAAATCTGAAGATTTTTATAGTGGTGAAATTGCTGTGATTGATCAGGATAAATGTACTAAATGTGGAAAATGTGCTGATGTTTGCCGTTTTGATGCAATCCCGGTTATTAACGATTTATATGTTGTTCAACCATTGGACTGTGAAGGATGTGGATATTGTGCGAGGGTTTGTCCTGAAGATGCTATAACAAATGAAAGTCAGAATGTGGGCAAATGGTATATTTCAAACACAAAAGCCGGAAATTCCATGGTGCATGCAAGACTTGATATTGGAGCAGATAACTCGGGTAAACTTGTTGCTAAAGTAAAGAATGAGGCAAAACAGATTGCAAAAGAAAATAATAAGGATTATATAATTATTGATGGTTCTCCCGGAATAGGATGTCCTGTAGTATCTTCACTCTCCGGTGCCAATTTTGTTATTCTGGTAACAGAACCTACAGTAGCAGGCTTGCACGATTTAAAACGGGTTTATAAGCTGGTAAAAAAATTCAATATTGAAGCCGGTTGTATTATAAATAAATATGATCTTAACCTGCAGGTATCCGGTGAAATAGAAGATTTCTTAAAGGAAGAAAATATTATTCATATTTCCAGACTGCCTTACGATGAAACTTTTACAACTGCCATGACCTATGGAAAAACCATTGTTGAATATGGTGAAAGTAATCTAAAGGAAATTATAAAAGAAAGTTGGGAGAAAGTGATCGAAATTGTAAACAGGAAGAGTTGAGTAGTTGAGTAAGGTGAGTGGGTGAGTAAGGAAGAATGAAGAGAAGAGGAGATGATGGTACGATAGAACGATAGAACGATAGAACGATAGGGAGACTGGGCGACAGAGTGAGGGGGCGAACTCGTAACCCGTAACTCGTAACATTTTGGAAGAATGTAGAATGAAAGAATATTAAACATATGAAAACAGCATTTGCAACAGGTGATGGAGAATCATTTACAAACCGGCATTTCGGAGATAATGACTATTATTATATTTATGATATTTCTGAATCAGAAAGCAGGTTTATTAAAAGAATTAATAATACTGCTGCGACTATAAAAGAAAAAATGCATGCTGATCCTGAAAAAGCAATGGGAATTACAGGGTTATTAAAAAGGGAGAACGTTCAGGTTGTTGTATCCAAAGTTTATGGACCGAATATCAAGAGAATCAGGAAAAATTTTGTTTGTGTTATAATGAATAATCCTATTTCAGATAGCATAAATATTATTAAGGAGAACTTTAAAGATATTTCAGATGAATGGGAAAAGGGAGAGGAGAGAAAACATATAAATTTTAAAAAAGTCAAAAGTCAAAAGTTGAAAGTGAAGATGGGAAGAGGTGATGAGGAGGATAAGAGAATAATGAATATCGATTAACGAATATCGAATAATGAAGTGAAGAATAAAGAGG
>JADFUQ010000494.1 GCA_015222065.1 Bacteroidota bacterium | reverse complement strand
TTTTTATTGGCAAACCACAATTTTATAAGTCTCACCCCCAAATGCTCTGAACCTGAACTTTCTCTCATCTACTTTGTTTAGGTCAATCTGTTCCCCCTTTTTGCTCAAAACCTGAATGTCCTTTTGAGTCAGGATTTCGACCCAGTGCTTATTAGCCGGAATGCCAGCAAATGTAAAGTTAGATCCGTTATGCCATACAATAGGATATTCTGAGTATACGGTTACCCCCGGTTTAATTTCGACGTAGGATTCGGTAGCAAAGGTAATCGGTCCTCCGGAACCATATAATTGCTGCCCAATTTGACCACTTTTTGACCGCCCCTCACGAAGATCTTCAATCGGAAAATAAAGGGATGGAATGTTTTCATCAACCCCTTCCCATTCGTGAGGTTTCAGTTCAATCATCTCAGAAGGTAGTAACGGAGGCATGGTATACCTGAGTGTATATAGGGTGTATCGACAAAACTCTGATAATAATTTTTCCACATATTCAGGTATTTCTCCATGAACCAGACGTAAATATTCCATAATATATATCCAGGTTTCATATTGTTCTTTAATGGTAATAACCCCTGCATAGCGCATAGGACTCAAACCAAAGAAGGTACTATAGTGCTTGGCATATCCATAATTGCACTCCCAGAGCCAGGAGGTTTGTATTATGTTAGCCAAAGGCATGTAACTCATTTTGATATAGGATGAATCTTTGGTTAATTTGTACAGGCGTGCAGCGGCTGTGGCTGCCATAGCCGTCATCTGCATTTCATAGTTTAGGCTGAAAGCTTTTCCACGAATATGTTGAATGGCTCTCTTCGCCTCCTGAAGATATCTATTGTCATCAGTAAGATCGAAAAGCTCTAACATGAGATAGGCGTATCCGCCGCATACATCAGGTTCGCTCCCTTTGGTGGCTTTAAGATCGTTAAAAGAAAAGAAAACCGGGAAATCATAATCAACATTATGAGCCAGGGTTATCATGCTCTCTGTTGATGCAAAAAGAAGCTGGTGTGCTATTGGTTCTCCCAGCTTGGCTAACTTGGCGAGTTGAGTCATCTCTTCCACAAAATACCAGCTATCGCCCTTTCCTTTATTTGGGAAATCATTGGTTACAGCCTTAAATTTTTTTGAGTAAAAACTGGGAAGGGTCTTTATAAGTTTATCTATCAGCTCCTGAACGCCTCCATACTTGATTTCATATTTCTTCAGAGCCAGCAGGACATCCAGTTGGCTTATCAATTCTGCAGATGTTCTTTTATCTGCTACATATGCACGTAAATAAGGCTGACCTTCAACGGTTACCCAGATTCTGGGATGATTCATATCTGCAATCTCGCGGTGAGCCAAATCCTGCCAGTCGGTAAGTTCTGTATTGGGCTTATCGATGAAATCGTAAACGGTGGAGATAGAATACAGAAAGGTTAAGGCCAGATCCGGTTCATCTGACGGCCAACGATCCAAAAGGTATAGATAGGAATCAGTGATAGTGACTTCTTGATCTTTTGGTAGTCGTTTAAGCGTCTCCTCCGGTATTTGATACCCGAAAGAATTTTCAGAGGTGGAAAAATCAACCATGTGTTTCTTAGCACCTGTCGCCGTAATCTCGAACATTTTGTTTAGTGAGGTTAAATCTTCAAAGTAAAATAGTGAACCGTACCACCATTCTTTACTAATCATATAAATTAGTGGGGCAGCAAAAGGTACCTGTTTTGCATAGAAGTAAGATGGGAAATTGCCGGTAATAAATTCGGAGGGTTTTACGGGTGTTAAACCCCGGTGAAACGGAAACAAGGGCAGAAGTTCTCTGTTTGTAATAATTTGTAATGGAATTTCTTTGGGTTTTATTTGCAGATGCCAGCGTAGCAACCCCGGATAATTCTTGTATGCAAAAAGCGTGAGTTTATATTCAGCCCAGGACTTATCACCAATAACATGAATGGTTATCTTGTTTTCATCAATATTGGAGGAGATATGTTCAATAGAGTTTAACAGGTTTGAATTTGGATCTTCAGCAAGTAGGCATAATCCTAACATACCCCACGCCCTCCAGTGGGAAATAAGGATCATATCTTTGGTTTCTTCATTGAATTCGACTGTGTAATCGCCTGTTGTTAGCTTGAATTTATTCTTTTCGCAGTAATTTAATTTTACTTCTGCATTCCCCCCATAAACCACTGGATGATTGAATGTATTGTTTATAAAGAACAATAGTAAGATTAAGTGAAGCAAAAACAAAAGTGCACTCTTAAGTCTACTAATACGATTCATGGTGCAGATTCTCCCTAAAGCTTTGATTAGTTATATCATCATTTTAGTAAAGAAGTGTCCGTACTTTCTACAAATATCGATGTAGGATACTTTAGGCAATGATGGTGGGTAGTGTCAGTAAAGAAACAGTTACTGGATTTATTTCAATTAGTCCTTCTTCCAGTCCACTAACTAAAAATATAATAAATTAATTTTAAATTTCATATAAAAAATCGATTAAGCCCCTAACGGTCGGCGGTCTAGCGGCGCGAATAAGCGGCCAATAATATTGAGGTTAAGCTAAAAATCATGCCCCGCGTTTAGCATCCGACTTGAACCGCTTGTTAGGGGCTGTTTTGGTACTATACTTTAATTCTTCTCTTATGACTTGTCGTAGAATATTTTCGAGATCATGTTGAAAAATGCTCTGTTTTAATGTTTCATTAATTAAAGTTTGATAACCTTTTCCACCGGAGACTGTTTTATAATAGGCTACAATTTCAGCGTCAAGTAATATATTTATTCTGACTTTACCTCTGGGCACTCTACGACCACCAAAACGAAGAACCGCATCGGATGATTTATCTTCTGTTACTTCAGGAGTATCAGATAAATCAATTTCTTCTTCTTTTAGCTTTTTTATTCTTTCCCAATCAGTATGAGAATCCTTTAAAGTAGATTTTTTGTTCATTTTTTGTTGCCTTTCTCATGGAAATTATACGAATTAATTCATCTTCTTCTAAATGGGCGATTACGATAACAATCCCTTCCAACATTCCAAGAGTAATATATCTATTCTTCCCATAATCAAACCTATCATCATTAATTGTAAAAGTAGCGCCATCAAAAACCTTTACTGTGTCTACGAAATCAAAACCATACTTTTTTATATTTGATTTTCTTTTCGCTTTATCCCATTCCATTTTCATAAGAAAATATATGTATGTTTATGTGTATTATCAAGTGTTTTTTAAATAATAGAGATATCCGAATTGCCTCACATTAAATGTAACCCTGGCAATTTCAAAAATATATCGTTGACTCATAATTTATGTAACCCAAAAAATGAGG
>JADFUQ010000493.1 GCA_015222065.1 Bacteroidota bacterium | reverse complement strand
GCATGGTCTTCTGTAATGCCTTTATGTCCGTTTAATTTAACGATGGCTTCTTTAAGGTAGGGGATTATGAAAGGATTATCGAATGTTTCTCTAATATTATTCAGGTCGGCAGATGAAATATAATCCCATCCAAGCTTTTCATGGAGAGTTTTAACTAACGGGATTTCAACATTTTTAAGTTCTGAATACATCAGACTTTCACTCTGACTTTTCCGGTTAATAATACCTGTGATAAGCCTTTTTTGAGTTGTTCGAGTTCAGACTTGTAGTTTTTCTCATTGTCGACTTTAGCATCTAACTCTTTTAGAGTAGATACGATTTTATTCTGTATACTTTTTGGAACTATAGGAATTTTTATCTTTTTTAAGTTAGCCAGATTAATAACTTGTTGCGCTGAACCAATCTGTTCGTACAATAATTTACTTTTTCCTGTGGGGGACATTAGGTAATACATAATAAATGGAACAGTCTCTTTGTCCTGTAAGGCAATCATCCCTGCTTGCCTGGCAATATTCGCACCAATCAATTCATTTGGGACAATGGCTACTTCACCAGGGTATCCAACGAGTGAGATTAGAATTTCGCCACCTTTCAGTATAGTCCTTTTGTATACATTTGAAATTGATTTGCTTATTGTTCGCAAATTTTTTAACATTATTTTTCCGCTTTGTATGTCACCCGACCGTATAAATAAGACACCCTTTTCGTCTAAATCCCCAGGTTTTACGACACCATATGTTATCGGTCTATCTTCTTCTGTTAATCGAGAAAGGGGCTTTAAGGGAAAATCATCCAACTTAAACAAGTCGAGCATCATCCCCTTTTTCAGTTGCTGTGTTTCTTTGACAATGGCATCCGTCTTTTCTATATCAGCATCGACAATGAAAAGGATTTCAGCGATTTTGTTTTGTTCTCTAATTGGAGGACATATGATTTCAAATTGCTCAAAAGAAGATTTATTTACAATCGGTACTGTTGTAGAACCAGCAAGTGATTTTAATCTTTCTTGGTTATTGGTAATGAAATAATATAAATAATGACTGTCAAACTTATCGTTTGGTAGAATGGAATTTATCTGCTGGTTCGTTACAGATTTTTGGGGAGCTATGCAGGCTTTACCAATGGAGGCGATACATGTAATGCAGACTGAATTTTGAGGAATTGGTCTTGATACTTGTACCCCTTTATCAGTTAAGTATCTTTCTGTTTTATTAACCAATTTAGTTCCATCCAGGTCACTCGGAGTTATGAAAGGAACAGTTCCACCGTAATATTCCGCTTTTTTAGTACTGGGAGTACTGCCAGTCACAACTTCGCCTATTTGTCCAATTTTCGCAATTTCCCAATCATCAGGGATTGAACCAATTTTAGTTTTTTTATATTTCATATTTCTATCAACTATTTATACCCTAATTTTCTTAAAAATTTATTAATATCCTTTTGAATTTCTTTCCGTTCCGTTTCAAGCAAGTCTAAATTGGATAATACACCAACTATATCAACAATTTCCTCTGGCTCTGTCGTATCCACATATCGACTAATATTGAGATTATAGTCATTTTCTTCAATCTCATCTAAACCCGCTACAGTACAGTATCGTTCAACAGTCTCAAATTTACCAAAGGTTTTTGCTGTCTTCTCAATATCCTTTTGACGCAATTGGTTTTGTTTTTTCCCTTCCAGATAGTCCTTACTGGCATCAATAAATAGAACCTTATTTTTGCGCTTTTTAGGTTTATTACCATTGAACAATACCAAGCATCCTGGTGAACCTGTGTTATAGAACAGGTTGGAAGGCAAGCCAATCACAGCTTCAATCAAGTCCTTTTCAAGGAACTTTTTCCGTATTTTACCCTCCGAAGCTCCTCGGAACAGTACTCCATTATCCATGACAATGCCCATCCGTCCACAAGGCTTTAGGCTGGCATACATCAGTTGAAGCCATGCCCAATCCCCACTTTTTTTAGATGGAAGTCCAAAAACGAAACGGTTATAAGGGTCTCCATCCTTCCATTTATCGTAATGCCAGTTATTCTGGTTCCATGGTGGATTTGCGAGAACGATATCATGGCGTTTCAACTTCCCATTATCCAGGAATTTCGGATTAATAAAAGTATCTCCATGTTCTATATGCGCGTTGTCATAGCCATGTAGGAACATACTCATCCTGGCAATGACAAAGGTATTTCGATTTTTTTCCTGCCCGAACATGAAAAGCTTTACAGGGTTTCCACCGTGTTGAACGAGATATTTTGAAGCCTGTATGAGCATACCGCCGGAACCACAACAGGGGTCATAAATACTTTCCAG
>JADFUQ010000492.1 GCA_015222065.1 Bacteroidota bacterium | reverse complement strand
TTTTCCCAGGAGCAGCTTACTCAAACAATCAGGGGGGTGGCGGTAGATAAACATTCGAAAAGTCCTCTGCCCGGGGCTACAATTGTCTTGCTTGACGCGGAAACATTAACCGGAACATCTTCAGATGCTAATGGAAATTTCAGACTCGAAGAAGTACCAATAGGGCGAAGAACCATACAGATTAGATTCCTGGGTTATAATCCCATCACCATTAATAACCTGATTGTAACTTCCGCAAAAGAGATAAATCTTTATCTCGAGATGGAGGAAAAAGCTTTCACTGCCGAAGAAGTTGTTGTGGTTGCTCACAAGTCGAAGGAACAACCCATAAACAAAATGGCAACCATAAGTGCCCGAGCATTTACAATAGAGGAAACCGAAAAATATGCCGGTAGTCGTGGCGATGTGGCAAGAATGGCAATGAACTACGCCGGGGTATCAGGCGCCAATGATCAGAGGAATGATATCATTATCAGGGGAAACAGTCCATCGGGTTTGCTTTGGAAATTTGAGGGAGTTGATATTGGAAACCCGAATCATTTTGCAACTCAGGGAACAACCGGTGGACCTGTCGGGATGCTCAATAATCACAACCTCAGAAACTCCGATTTTTTTACAGGAGCTTTTCCCGCACAATATGGAAATGCCTTGTCAGGTGTGTTTGACCTGAAATTGAAATCAGGTAATAATGAAAAATATGAGTTTCTCGGACAAATTGGTTTTAATGGATTTGAACTTGGGGCTGAAGGTCCATTCAGTAAAAAGAACAGAAGTTCGTTTATTGCCAACTACCGGTACTCCACCTTAGGATTAATGAAAGATATTGGATTTGATATCGGTACGGGAGGAGGCATCCCCTACTACCAGGATATTGCTTATAAGCTTGTATTTCCTTTGAAGAAAGGGGAAATTTCATTTTTTGGATTGGGAGGAAGCAGCCATATCTCTTTGAAAGCTTTAGATAAAAAGGGCGAAAATATTTATGCTCCCGGTGATCAGGATATATACAACGGTTCTGATCTGATATTCAATGGGATTTCATATTCAATTGTGCACAACCCGAAAACTTATTCAAAACACACTGTTTCTATACTATATGAAAACGGATGGACACAGCTTGACACACTGAATTCGGATTTTTCACCTTTTATGTATTACAAAGACGGATCATCAACAATAAAATTGTCTTACGATTTCATACTTAACAGGAAAATTAATTCTCAATTATCTTTCCGTACAGGAGCAACTATTGATCGTTTGGGATTTAACCTGAATTCAAAAGTATATTTATCATCAGCTCACGAGTATCGAAATCTGACCAATATTGAAAAAAACCTTACAAACGGAGTTTTTCTTATCAGGTTATATAATCAATGGTTATACAAATTCAATGATAATCTCTTTATTACTCCCGGTATTCACCTGTTATATTTCGATCACAACCAACAAATATCGACAGAACCAAGATTTGGAATTCAATGGAAGTTAAACAGCAGGATGAAGTTTAATGCAGGTTACGGATATCACAGCAGAATATCACCATTATCTACTATTTTCCTGGAAACCCGCCTACCGGATAATTCATATATTAAATCTAATTCAGATCTAGGTTTAACAAAAGCCAACCATTTTGTGGTTGGATATGATAATGTTTTCAGCAAGAATGTAAGGTTTAAGGCAGAAGTATATTATCAAAAACTATTCAATGTACCGGTTGAACAGAAAAAAAGTACCTTCAGCATGTTAAACACCGGTGCTTCGTGGGGTGTTGAAGCTTTGGATAGTCTTGAAAGCAAAGGAACAGGAAAAAATTACGGACTGGAGTTTACACTTGAAAGGTTCTTTAGTAATAATTACTATTATCTATTCACCCTTTCATTGTTTGAGTCGAAATACACAGGAAGTGACGGAATTGAAAGGAACACAGCTTTTAATGGAAATTTCGTTATTAATTCGCTTGTAGGAAAAGAATTTAATCTGAATGAAAGATCGGTAATCTTTTTCGATTTTCGTCTTACATGGGCTGGTGGCAGACGTTATACACCGGTAGATCTGGAGGGTTCAATAGCCAAAAAAAGCGCCTTCTACAATATGGTTTACATGGATGACCAGGCATACTCAAAGAAATTTGCTAATTATTTAAAAGCTGATTTTAAGCTTGGTTTCAGGAGTAACTCGAAAAAAGTTACCCAGGAATGGCAATTGTATGTTGAGAATGTTACCAATCATAAAAATGTGTTAATGCAAATTTATGATGCTGAAACCGAATCGGTAAAAATGACTTATCAACTGGGATTTTTTCCTGTAATACAATACAGGATTTATTTTTAATATAAGGTGCTGGCCAAGAACAACCTAACCCGCAACCTGCTTCGTCCGCCATAGTGGTAACGAAGGTGGATATCTCGTAACATGCAACAATTTCAAACCTCAAACATTCCTCAAACTCTTCACTCTTAAATATTTTTTGTAATTTTAGTACAAACAAAAATAAATTATTATGGAAGTACTTGAATCTGAAAACACCGGTCAGGTAAAATATGCCGGTTTCTGGTTACGCTTCGTCGCCTATCTTATTGATGACATTATTCTTGGTGCGATAGGGTTTGTTATCTCATTACCCTTTATCGGCACTATTATCTTCTCCGGTATCGCTCTTTCTGAACTGGATAACTGCGAGGAGTCAAAATTCCTGGGTATAGCAGGCATCGTAGGAACAGTATTACTGCTTATCATAACAATAACCGCGGTAGGCTGGCTTTATTTTGCTCTTATGGAATCGTCAAAACAACAGGCCACACTGGGTAAGATGGCGCTTAGTCTGAAAGTCACTGACATGGAGGGAAACAAGATATCATTCGCAAGAGCAACAGGTCGCTATTTCGGAAAGATAATTTCAAATATGATATTTATGATCGGTTATATTCTTGCCGGGGTTACCGAGAAAAAACAGGCTCTGCATGATATGATAGCAGGCTGCCTTGTGATCAGGACTTAATTGCTTTCAAATCAGGGAAGCTTACTGATCCCATTTATTATCATACTCGTAACCTAACTCCGAGTTGGGTTACGAGTTATATCTACCCCCTGTTCTTTAAAAGCATAAGGAAATTTACGCCGACCACCCCAACTTGATGTTCCAATTTGGAATATTAAGTTATCGAACTGAGAACATAATAGGCTCTGTTCTAATTTGTGTATCTTAAACTAAATAAATAATATTTCGTCCCTACAGGGGTTTATAAATTTCATAAAAATCGATAACTAATTTGCCCTGAAAGGGCATAAGCAGTAGCACA
>JADFUQ010000491.1 GCA_015222065.1 Bacteroidota bacterium | reverse complement strand
TAGGGAAGTTTACCCTGTGAAATTGCAAAGCAGTATTTAACAGGGCATGACCGTACGGGGGTGCTTGTCATTTGTGATTTTTAATATTTACATAAACTTTCGGACTTTATAGACGGATTCTAGTTAGTAATCTTAAATTTGTGGCAAAACATTTGTTTTGATTAAACAGTTTGAAATTAAGTTGCCGGCATATCCAAAAGGATTTCATCTTATTACACAGATGGTTACCGACCGGTTAAGTGAACTTCCCGATAGCGGGCTGGTCCATATTCTGTTAAAGCACACCTCTGCAGGTATTACCTTGAACGAGAATGCCGATCCATCGGTAAGAACAGATTTTGAATCATTCATGAATAAACTTATACCTGAAAACGACCCTGTTTATACTCATATCTTTGAAGGTGCAGATGATATGCCTGCCCATCTGAAATCATCACTAATCGGACAGACACTGATGATACCTGTTACTAACGGGCACTTGAACCTTGGAACCTGGCAGGGGATATATCTATGTGAATTCAGGAACCATGGTGGTCCGAGAAGACTGATTGTTACTATCTTCAGCTGACAGGGATTTTATGTCAAAAGTCAGAGGTCAAATGTATGATGTCAAATGTTTGATTTTTTTTCTTCATTGTTGAAACTAATTAAGCAATGATTATAATATGTTTCTGACCGTTTTTTCTTACATTACTTTACATCAATGAATTTATGCTCCACATAATACATTTGACATTTGCCATCTGACATTTACCATCATTTACTCTTTTTCTTCATACTTCATACTTGATCCTTCAACAATCATCCTTCGTCCTTCCGATGTGTTACGGGTTGTAAGTGAGTCTCTCCGTCTCTTTACCTTAACCCGCAACTCGAAACCCGTAACCCTTTACACTGCAACACTGCCTCACTGCGACACTGCATCATAATTACCCAACTCATAGTTTCATAACATATCCACATTAATTTTTTCCAATCATTTTATTATTATTTTTGATAACTACTTTGATTCAAATTTTTTATGATATGCAAAGGTTAATGTTATTAGGTGATGAAGCCATTGGCCAGGGTGCCATTGATGGCGGGATGTCAGGTATTTATGCTTATCCCGGAACACCTTCCACAGAAATTATGGAATATGTTCAGAATTCAAAGGAAGCTACTGAAAAGGATATACAGCGTGAATGGTCGGCTAATGAAAAAACTGCTATGGAAGCTGCATTAGGAATGTCGTATACTGGTAAGCGTGCCATGGTTTGTATGAAACATGTTGGATTAAATGTTGCAGCTGATCCTTTTATGAATTCAGCAATTACCGGTGTACGTGGTGGATTGCTTGTTGTTTCTGCTGACGATCCTTCAATGCATTCATCACAAAATGAGCAGGATTCCCGTTTTTATGGAAAGTTTGCAATGATCCCAATTCTGGAACCTTCAAACCAGCAGGAAGCATATAATATGGCATATACCGGGTTTGAACTATCGGAGAAGCTGGGTGTGCCGGTTTTAATGCGTATCACAACCCGTCTTTCCCATTCAAGATCTGT
This sequence comes from Bacteroidota bacterium, assembly GCA_015222065.1. GTDB lineage: Bacteria > Bacteroidota > Bacteroidia > Bacteroidales > VadinHA17 > JADFUQ01. The sequence continues at coordinate 1,985 of JADFUQ010000491.1, read as the reverse complement.
GGTGGAAAAACAACAATCCAAAACTCAACGGGAACTTTCTCTGCCTGATGATTTGAAGCAGTTTATCTTACTGCCGGCCAATGCCAGGGGAAGGTATGCTAACCTTGTAAAAAGTCAGCCCGTTTTTGAAGCGGTTGCAGAAGATTCAAAGTTTAACGAATTATACCCGGGAAAGAATAAAAAGCTTGGAATTATCGCGTGCGGTATCGCGTATAATTACCTTATGGAAAATTTCAGGGATCAAAAACCGGAGTATCCGATATTGAAGATCTCCCATTATCCGCTTCCGCGTAAAAAAGTGAAAAAAATAATCTCATCTTGTAAAGAGGTGCTGATAATGGAAGAGGGTTATCCTATTGTGGAAGAGATACTTAAGGGTTTTCAGGAAAAGGGAACAAAGATAAAAGGACGTTTGGATGGCAGTTTACCGAGAGTCGGGGAGCTTGATCCAAACTATGTAGCAAAATCCCTTGGAAAAAAAGCTCATTATGGCTCGAAAATACCTGATTTCATACCAGACCGTCCACCTGCACTTTGTAAAGGGTGCGGGCATGCTGATGTTTTTAATGCTCTTAATGAAGCTTTAGAAAAATATGGCAAGGGAAAAGTATTTTCCGATATAGGATGTTATACACTGGGTGCGTTGCCTCCTTTTAATGCTATAAATTCGTGCGTTGATATGGGTGCTTCTGTTACAATGGCTGTTGGCGCTGCAGATGCCGGACTTAAGCCATCTGTTGCTGTAATAGGAGATTCAACTTTTACACATTCAGGAATGACAGGCCTTCTGGATGCGGTTTATAAGAAATCTCCTATAACCCTGATCATTTCTGATAATTCCACTACAGCTATGACCGGTGGGCAACATTCATTAGGCACAAATCATCTTCATGAAATTTGCCTTGGTTTAGGAGTAGAGAAAGAACATCTGAGATTGATTGTGCCATTGAAAAAAAATCATGATGATAATGTAAAAACTATAAAAGAGGAGCTTAAATATAACGGAGTTTCAGTGATTCTTGCGCAACGAGAGTGCGTACAAACTTTATTAAAAAAGAAAAAAGCAAAAGGCAAAAGGGAAGTTGAGTAGTTGAGTAAGGTGAGTAGGTAAGTAAGGAAGAATGAAGAGTTCAATATCCAGTAACCCGTAACAGTAACCAGTAACCAGTAACCAGTAACATATAACATATGAAAAGTGATATTATTCTCTCAGGTGTAGGCGGACAAGGTATCTTAACCATTGCAGCTGCAATAGGTATGGCTGCTCTTGAAAATGAGCTGTATATAAAACAGGCAGAGGTACATGGAATGAGTCAGAGGGGAGGGGCAGTACAGTCAAATCTGCGATTGTCTGATAAAGAAATTGCCTCTGACCTTATTCCTTATGGGCAGGCAGACCTTATTCTTTCCGTTGAGCCGATGGAATCGCTTCGTTATCTGCCTTATTTATCAGATAACGGTTGGCTGGTTACAAATTCTACACCTTACATCAATATTCCCGATTATCCCGACATTGAAAAAATAATGGAGGAAATTAAAAAAAATCCAAATTATCTAATCCTTGATGCAGATAAAATGGCAATGGATTTGGGTTCACCAAGAAGTGCAAATATTATTATGCTTGGTGCAGCTTCCCTATACATTGATATTCCAATTGAAAATTTTGAGAAAGGAATTCAAAAATTGTTCGGAAGAAAAGGCGAAGAGGTTGTTAATGTGAATATTGAAGCACTTCATAAAGGAAGGGATTATGGGAAGAGCAAAGAGCTAAGGGCGAAGAACTGAGGGCTGAGAGCAGAGAGCAAAGAGAAGAGGTGAAGATGAGAAAAGGAGAAGTAGAGCCGAATTGCATTCGGCTGGCGGGATCCCTTATAATATTTAACAATTAACCAATTAACCCCGGTGAAATATGCTCCTTCCCTGGTGAAATATTTTCGTGCCTCAAATTTCACCCCGATACAGTCATTCTTCCTTACAGGGCAGGC
>JADFUQ010000490.1 GCA_015222065.1 Bacteroidota bacterium | reverse complement strand
TAATTGATATTTGGAATTTATTTGTTATTTGTTATTTGTTATTTGGTGCTTTAATTCAAGATTTGTTTGACTTTATGAACTGACATTAAATAGCGCAGTCTTCAGATTGCCGACTGCCGACTGAAGACTGCCGACTTAATAATGCAAAGTATAATGAAATTAGCCATTTTCAAGCTATAAATATTGAAATTCCGATACAATAAAATAGTTCTTTCCCTGTTTTTTATCAATAAAGACCTTTTTCCCGGTTGTTGTGAAAAAAATAATAATATCCTCAATCTTTCTGCTGCTCCCTTTATTATTTATTAAAGGTCAGATAGCAATTGGAGAATGGAGAGACCATCTTCCCTATATGCATGCAAAAAAAGTTGCATTGTCTGAAGACAACGTTTTTTGTGCTACCAGACAATCTGTTTTTAAATACAATATATCCGGAAATAATCTCAAAAAATTATCCAGGGTAGAAGGGTTATCTGATTTTGGAATCAGTTCTATTAGTTTCTCGAAAGAATTAAACCTGCTTCTTATCGCGTATGAAAATTCAAATCTTGATATTGTTCAGAACAATAATATCATTAACCTGTCAGATATTAAACGAAAACAAATTCCCGGTCTTAAGACTATTAACAATATTCTGTTTTCGGACAAATATGCATATTTATCCTGTAGTTTCGGAATTGTTGTGGTAAATATTGAAAAACATGAGATAAAAGATACTTATTATATTGGAAATGAAGGCGCCCGAATAAACGTTTTTGATATGGCTTTCGATGGGGTCTATTTATATGCTGCTACTGAACAGGGGGTTTTTCGTGCTCCATATAACGATCCCAATCTCTTTTTCTATGCAACATGGAAAAACATTGCCAAATCCAATAATGGTAATGTCTATAATCATATTGTCAGCTTCAGGAATAAGATTTTTGTAAATCAAACTAATGAAAACATCGCTACCGACTCAATTTTTATAATAACTGACACAACCAGGCAATTATTTAACATCAAACCTGAATTCAAAAATTATTCTTTCCGGTCCGGTCAGGATTATTTTGTCATTTCAAGCGATAAGATTGTGAGGATATTCGATAAAGACCTGAATCCGACTCGTGAAATTGACCACTACGGATATGGTTACCCTTTTGCAATGGATGCTATTATTGATATGGATGGAATAATTTGGATAGCAGACCAAAACTCGGGTTTGGTTAAAAGCAGGGGACAAAATTATTTCGATGGAATTTTTCCAAATGGTCCGTATACTACAGGTGCTTTCGACCTGGCTGTAGATAACAGTACAGTTTGCGCCGTTGGCGGGGGTATTGATGCTTCCTGGAGCGGGATATATAGAAACGTAGAAATATTCATTTTTCAGAATGAACAATGGGAGAGTATCCTTAACTATTCTGTTCACGATGCAGTTAACGTCCTTATTGATCCGGCAAACAACACCCGTATATATGTCGGCACCTGGGGCAATGGAATTCTTGTTTATGAAAATGGTGAAATTGCAGAACAGTTTTCCCAGTCAAATTCCAGCCTGGAGAGTATGATTCCGGGTGAGCCTTATGTCAGAATCGGCGGAATGGAATTTGACAAAAATCATAATCTTTGGGTAACAAATTCAGGCGTTAATAACCCTGTTTCTATTATGACAGACAAGGGCAACTGGTTTAGTTTTCCCTACAGTAACTATATTAATTCATCTCTGCAGGGGAATATTCTCATAACAAAACATGAGCATAAATGGATTGTGCTCCCAAAAGGAAATGGCCTGTTTGCTTTTGATGAAAAAGGAACTTTTGAAAACACAAATGATGATAACTGGCGAAAATTCTCAGTAAAGGATACTGAAGGAGAAAGTTTTAATAATATATTTTCAATCGCTGAAGATCTTGATGGTAATATTTGGGTAGGCACTGACCATGGGCCTCTGGTATATTATTCTCCCGAAAATGTCTTTTCTGAAAATTCCTTTGTCGCTCAACGAATAAAAATTCCCCGTAATGATGACAGCGGTCTTGCAGATTATATGCTTGGAACAGAGGTTATTACAGCTATCGAAATTGATTGTGCTAACCGAAAATGGATAGGCACAGAAAATGCCGGTGTATTTCTTCTTTCTGAAGATGGCACAAAACAAATTTACAGTTTCAACAGCAATAACAGTCCTTTGTTTTCAGACCGTATTAGCTCAATTGCACTGGATCATAATACCGGCGAGGTGTTTTTTGGCACTGATAAAGGGTTGATTTCGTTCCGAAGCACCTCAACATCCGGCAGTAATGATTTCAATGAAGTTTATATTTTTCCAAATCCTGTACGTGAGAATTACAATGGACCGATAACTATTTCAAAACTTGTATCCAATGTTAATATAAAAATTACGGATATAGCTGGCAATCTGGTTTTTGAAACTACAGCTTTGGGAGGACAAGCAATCTGGGATGGGAAAAATTTAAATGGGGATAGAGTACAAACCGGCGTTTATCTTATCTTTTGTTCAAATGAAGATGGCTCCAAAACTCATGTTACTAAGCTTTTATTTATTCATTAGCCAGTGTCGTATCAACTTGACTTTGACGGTTGAAGAATAGTTGGCAAAAGGCAATTGGCAGTTGGCAATGATATTAACAGTAGAGTATTATTTGCCAACTGCTATTTGCCAATTGCCAACTTAAGGTATGCAATTAAGTTAGTTTGGCTTGTCACATACTGTTTAAATATTTGACAACTTGTTAATCTTCTATCAAACTAGAGATCCTTTCAATTTGCTTCTGTTTATTTACTTCTCTCAGATTTCGTGCTGTTTCGGTAAAATACTGATGCCCGGTAATAAATTTTACCTGTATTTTATTCCAGTCATTCAGTGTTCCAATCATATTTTGTTCCTTAAGTTCTTTGTATAAGGTATTTGAGACTGGAATAAAGTCGCTCCTACCAAGATAATCAAGATCTGCATCACATATTATTGACTGAAGTGTGTCCTTTGGTTGGGGTGGTAGTTTTGTAGCCATAATAATGTTACATATTCTATCGATCTGCTCCCGTGTATAATTATATTTGGGGAGCATCTCACGAGCAATCAATGTGCCATGATATTCATGATCAGTATATTGAACAACATGTCCAACATCATGAAAAAGTCCGGCTGTTTTCATCAATAGAATTTCCTCGTCAGTTATACCTTCACCCCATCCGATTAATTCCACTTCAGTAACTACATCAACAGTATGTTTCACATTGTGATAATATAAATACTTGGGAAGTTCTTTTTCCAGTTTGTCAAGTATTATTTCCTGAATATCTGTAAATTGTATAAGCCCAAATCTAATATTAAATGTTTTGTTTGGTAATAAACCTTTTCCGTCAACTGAAAGCTCAGGTATAATACCTTTCACAATATACATTTCCAGGTCACCTTTGTATTTAACCGGTAATTTTCCATAATATTCACAAACAAAAAATTCTTTTACAAGTTCATATGTCATCACTGATATTAATATCTCCCCAACTTCAACAACTGATTTAATCCGGCTTGCAGTATTTACCGTATCACCTTTTATATCATATGTAACTTTCTTTTTCCCTCCTGATTGTGCTGTTACAGGACCTGTATGTATCCCCAGTTTAAGTTCCCAGAACTTACCGGATTTCCCCTTCCCGTTTTTACCAAAGGCCTTAACAAAGCTTTGCATTTCCAGAGCAGCCATAACAACATCAACAGGATTGGTGATATTCTTCACAGGTATCCCCCCGGCACTCATATATGTATCACCGATGGTTTTTATTTTTTCAATGTTGTATTTCTTAACAATGGAATTGAAGGCGTAAATTATTTCATCAAGTTCATCCATCAATGCTTCAGAATCAACCTTGTCTGAAATTTTCGAGAATCCATGAATATCAGCAAATAAAACTGTAGCCATCTCAAATTTAAGAGATCTGGGTTTTTGTTCTGCAGATAATTCTTTATCAAGTTTGTCTGGTGATACCCTTTCCAGGATAGCTTTTGCTTTTTCATTTTCCCGAATAAGTTTTTCGTTTTTCCTTTGCAGTTTCTTCAAAAGTTCTTCCAGATCCTGGTTCTGTTTGGCAAGTTTTGCTATTCTTTTAACTAATTCTTTTTCTTTGCTGTTATTCATCAGAATTTTTTTTCAATTGCACATAAAAATACATATTTTTTTTATAGGTTGCCATTGATATATCTAAAAGCTAATTAATGCTTCAAAAAACACGGGGGATTGTTCTCCATCGTATAAAATATTCTGATTCCAGCGTGATAGTATATATTTATACTGAAAAATCAGGCCGTCAGGCCTTCCTGGTCAGGGGAGCAAGAAGAAAAAAATCGCTTATCAAAATAAATCTTTTCCAACCTCTTTATGCTCTTGATCTTGAGATTTATTTTAACCCCAAAAGAGAACTTCAAAGCATTAAAGAATATAATAATATTATACCTTTTGTTTCCATCCCATATAATATTCAAAAAAGCACTATAGCTCTTTTCCTTGGTGAAATGCTTTACCGGTTTTTACTTGAAGAAGAAGCCAATAAACCCCTGTTTGAATATCTGCTTAACTCAATTCGTTACCTTGATATAACAGAAAAAAGTATTTCAACCTTTCATTTATTGTTCCTAATCCAACTCACTAAATATCTTGGCTTTAACCCTAATGATAATTTTTCAGAACAAACACCTGTTCTGGATCTTAAAAACGGAGTATTTGTACATGCAATTCCAAATCACACATATTATCTTAATCTTAAGGAAAGCAGATTGTTTAATAATTTGCAAAACGCAAGTTTTGAGAAAATAAATTTACTGAAACTTAGTTCCACTTCCAGAACAAACCTACTTGCAAGAATAATAGAATTTTATAAGCTTCATCAATCTTTTTCGGGCGAGATTAGATCCTTTCAAATAATGAAGGAGGTTTTTCATCAAGAATAATCCTTAACTTTGGGAAGAATAGAATAGTGGAAGAATGAAGAAGTCGAAGAGTCGAAAAGTCAAAGGGAAGAGTGGAAGAGGAAGAATGGAATGGTGGAATGATGGAATAGTGGAAGATTGGGAAGAATAGAAGAGTGGAACGTTTGAGCGAACTTGAGAGCGAAAACCTCATGAGCAGGTTGTGGGAAGGACTGTGGGAGCGAATAATGATGGAATACTGGAAGAATAGGATGCTATCTTCCCCAACATTCCAACATTCCATCATTCCAATATTCCAATCTTAGTTTTTGTTATCTTAAACGAAGTTTTAATAGTCTCAAAATGCCTCTCATTAATTCCATAGTATCCTGGTTAAACACTAAAAGACTTCATCAAATAGATCTTTTTAAGAAATATCCGTGTGAAGTCCAGGAAGATATGCTGTTTAAGATTCTCCAATCGGCTTCTGATACGGAATGGGGAAAGAAATATGATTACAAATCAATAAACACAATTGACCTGTTTCAGGAACGGTTACCTTTGTTAACATATGAAAAGATCATGCCTTTTGTAAACAGGCTCCGTAAAGGTGAAAAAGATCTGTTCTGGCCCGGTGAAGTAAAATGGTTTGCTAAATCTTCAGGTACTACAAGTGACAGGAGTAAATTCATTCCGGTTAGTAAGGATGCTCTTGAGGAATGTCATTTCAGAGGAGGAAAAGATGTTCTCGCTATTTACACGGCAAATTTTCCTGAAACAAAAATCTTTACAGGTAAAGGATTGACCCTGGGGGGTAGTCACCGGATCAATAATTACAGTAACCAATCTTATTATGGTGATCTATCTGCCATCCTAATCGAAAATCTTCCTTTCTGGGCCAATTTTCTGAGAACCCCACACCAGAAAATTGCTTTGCTGGATGAGTGGGAAGAAAAACTTGAGAAAATTACAGAGGTCACTATTGATGAAAATGTCACAAGCCTGGCCGGGGTTCCTTCCTGGAATCTGGTTATGATTAAATATATTTTAAAGCACACCGGGAAAAATAATCTGCTGGAGATATGGCCTAATCTTGAACTTTTCACACATGGGGGAGTAAGTTTTACACCTTATCGTAAGCAGTTTAGAAAACTGATTCCTTCAGAAAAAATGAATTATCTTGAAACATACAATGCTTCTGAAGGTTTCTTCGGAATACAAGATGATCCCTCATCTGATGACATGCTCCTTATGCTTGATTATGGTATTTTTTATGAATTTATTCCAATGGAAGAATTTAATAAGCCAAATCCAAAAATTCTTACAGTTGCTAATGTGAAAAAGAATAAAAATTATGCTATCATTATATCAACTAATGGAGGTTTATGGAGATATATAATAGGAGATACTGTAGTTTTTACTTCACTATATCCCCATAAGTTCAAGATCTCCGGCCGTACAGTACACTTTATTAATGCTTTCGGTGAAGAACTGATCATTGACAATGCCTTAAAGGCTCTTGAAATTGCCTGTACCAAAACAAAAGCCCAAATCAGCGAATTTACAGCAGCTCCCGTTTTTATGGATATTGATAAGAAAGGTAAGCACGAATGGTTAATTGAATTTGAAACTGAGCCGGCAAATCTTGACTATTTTACATCGGTATTAGATAACGCACTTATATCATTAAATTCTGACTATGAGGCAAAACGTTATAAGAATATAACACTTGATAAACTTATTATAAGAAAATTGAAACCGGGTGTATTTTATAATTGGTTTAATAACAAAAAGAAACTGGGCGGACAAAACAAAGTTCCCCGTTTGTCAAATAATAGAAAATATATTGAGGAGTTATTGATAATTAATAAGCAATTAACAAAATAATAACTAATCAGTCGGCAGTCGGCAAGCCTTTGGCGACCGATGGATTGCAAAGCACACAAGCTCATGAACACTATCACTAATAAACAATATGCAAACAATTATTGCATTTTTTAATTACTTTGTCATACCATTTTCTCATAATATTTTATACTTTTAACCGTCGTCTAATTAGAGTCCATCTTTAAAGTCCGATAGTTAAAATAAATATTGAAAATCACAAATGACAAACACCAAATATCAAATAATAAACAATTTCCTAAATTCAAATTACCCAAACAATTACAGAACTAATTTTGATATTTAGATATTTGAATTTGTAATTTATTTTTATTTTTTATTTTGTAATTTGTAATTTGCTACCTGGCTGTTTAATTTTAAACTTGCTTGATTTTATGGACAGTTATTAACTTATTAAAATTTAAATTTTATGCATATCGCTGTTGCTGGAAATATCGGTTCAGGAAAAACCACAATCGCAGGATTGCTTGCCAAACATTTTGGATGGGAGCCTCACTACGAAGATGTAGAAGAAAACCCATATCTAAATGATTTTTATGAAGATATGCAGCGATGGTCATTCAATCTTCAGATATATTTTCTTAATAGCAGGTTTAATCAAATACTTGAAATTCGCAAATCAGGAAAGACAATTATTCAGGACCGTACTATTTATGAAGATGCTTTTATTTTTGCTCCGAATCTTCATGCAATGGGTTTATTGTCCACAAGGGATTTTGATAATTATTCTACCTTATTTAACCTTATGAGTTCAATGATTCAGCCACCCGACCTGCTTTTATACCTCAGGGCATCTGTACCAACACTGGTGAGCCAGATACAGAAAAGAGGGCGCAAATATGAAACTTCAATACGTATCGATTACCTTAAACGGTTGAATGAAAGGTATGAGGCATGGATTGATACTTATAACCTCGGGAAATTATTAATAGTTGAAGCTGATGATTATGATTTCCCGAATAATACAGAGCATTTGCGTGAAATTATTGATAAGATCAACGCTGAAATTCATGGTTTATTTAAATAATCTGCCCTGATTTTATCAATTCTCTGATTTCATCCCACATAGATTTATCCGGTTTCGGCCCGATAATTTCAATAACTCTCCCGGAAAGTAATGCGCCAATTTCACCGGAACGCTTTAGGGTTTTCCCGTTTATCAACCCGTATAAAAACCCTGATGCATATAAATCACCTGCACCTGTAGTATCAATACTATCAGCCTTAATAACACCAACTTCGTCATATTTATTCCCTCTTTTAATAATTGATCCGTTCTTTCCCAATTTTACAATTGCAATTTCCACATCTTTTGCAATATCAATTATTGCTGCATCCGGTTCTTTGCCGGTAAAAGCTTTTGCTTCCTCCTCGTTTGCAAATAATATATCCACGTTATTTTTTACAAGCTCCCTGAGCATCTCAAGATTATCCTCTACTACATTATAGCTGGCAAGATCAAGCGATACTTTTAAACCAAGCTGCTTTGCCATAATAACTGCTTTTCTTATCAACTCCTTATTCTGTACAAGATACCCCTCTACATGAAAATAGTCATAACCCCTGAAAATCTTCTCGTCAATATCATCAGCAGATAATTCCACAGCCGCACCCAGGAATGTTGCAAAAGTACGTTCCGAATCTTTTGACACCAATGCAACTGCCCTTCCCGACTCTGTATCGCTGTAAATAAGTTTTGGCTCGATGTTATTACTTTTCATATCCTGCTCAAACAGTTCTCCCCAATGATCTTTGCCTATTGTACCAATGAATCCGGTCCCCACTCCCAATGCTGCCAAGCCGTGAATTGTATTAGCTGCCGATCCTCCTGAGGCAATTGTTTTATCAAGATCCTCGGTTCCTGCTAATACTTTTTCTGCTTTCAATCTATCAACCAGCTGCATACTCCCTTTAGGAAGATCATAGGTTGCTAACACATTATCATTTTCCAGTTTTATTAAAATATCAACAAGAGCATTGCCCATACCAAGTATTTTCACGTGTTTATTTTTCATCTGTTTATATTTATTGCTTAAATTTCAGTTACTTGTAATTTCTTGAACACCGAACACCGATTAACGATTTTAGATGTTAGATGTATATCAACTTCAGAATTCATTATTCGTTAACTTAGCGAAGCGATCTCACAGCCTGCCCCGTTTTTTTCGGTGAACATAATTAAAATTTATTTATCTCGTGAGTAATCGATATTCGATATTTATTATGTTGCATAGTGTTTTAGGATTCCTTATATTTTCACTTCTAATTTCTTTTCACAGCCAAAATGTTGCTGCCAAAATAATCATTCTCTTGTGTGTTTAACTAATCAAGGATGTTTCATCATATAAAATTCCTCTTTATAAAATTTTCATTGCACTACAATAGATTATTGCTTGTTTTTTGCAAATATAATTGTATAATTTAAGAAAAGCACTTACTTTTGCCACGCGAAAAAATTCCTCAATGAATTGGTTTTCAAAAAACCAATAATTAAGCATTGAAAGAATTGACTTGCAAAATATTCCTCAGTAGCTCAGTTGGTTAGAGCATCTGACTGTTAATCAGAGGGTCGTTGGTTCGAGTCCAACCTGGGGAGCAAAACAAATCAGTCGGTAGTCCACAGTCGGCAGTCCACAGTCGGCAGACAGCATTTGCTCTTGCAATGAATATTTATCACGTTAGCAAGAAATTTCTTAAAGATGAACTTTACTCTTTGACCACTCAGATAAGAAAATCCTGAAAAGTATAAATAGCCCTGTCTTCAGATTACCGACTACCGATTGAAGATTGCCGACTTAAAAATGCAAAGTATAATGAGATTAGCCATTTTGGCATTCCAAACTTAAGACACTGAATAGTTACAAAGAGGTTTATACTATTCATATTAAACTACTATATTTAAATGATTGTGGAATAATGCTGTATTGCAAACAAAAAAATCGTCAAACACATTATACTATTAACTATAAAAAAAACCCGAAAATGATCAAGTTTAATTCTCCACAAAAGGTTATTATCCTTTTTATTTTATCAATCCTGCCATTATTGGGATTTGCCCAAAAGGTAACTTTTGATAATGTAAAGGTAAAGTATACTCAACTGCCTCTTTATCCTTTGTTTGAAGAGATAAAAACCTATGAGACCCATCTTAAAATCGAAATTCCCGATGAAATGGGTAAACCAGACCAGCTTGACAATCAGTACCTGAAAATACAAGGCTATAAAAAAATCAAGGAGGGAGGAGATTTAATAATAGACCTTGTTTTCGGAAAGTTCGGGTTACTTGGTAAAGAGCTTATAACAGATGAGGTTTACAATATAAACGCCGGTGAAAACATGACAGGATATTTTTACAAAATCCACTGTGCGTATCCTGTAACACTCACTGTAATTACCGGAGATAGCAAGGAAATACTTCGGCAGGAAGTAAAACCGGATAAAGATATACTGAATTTTGATTTTGGAAAATGGGAATACTCTGTTGAAAATCTGAATAAAAAATTTAATGAAGAAAAGGAAAAATTATTGCTTGAAAAACAGGAAAAACATATAAAATCAGTACTTAATCAGGCAAAAAATATATTGAACAGTAATTATGGTTACCCTGAAAAAAGTGAAAAAATTAAAATCGCTTTATGTAAAGGCAAAAAATTTAACTACCAGGATATTGAAACAGCTTTTGTGCATACAGAGAAAGCCTTTAAAGGTCTTACTAACCAGAATAATACTGATTTAATACATCATGAATTTAACACTGCCATTGAAATATGGAAGAAAGCTATCATAGAATCAGAAGGTGGTAAAAAGTCCAGAATCAGTCCCGAAATTAAAATGATGCTTCTGTATAATTGTGCTGTTGCAAACCTGTGGATGAATAATTTTGAAAAAGCAAGAAAAGATTTGGCAGAAGCAACAAATCTGGTTATAGATAAAACACGTTCCAGCCATCAATATCTATTAAAAGAATTAAAAGAAAACCTTGAAGATAAAGAGAAAAGATATTTGGCAAATTTGAAAGATTAAGAACACAGAAATAGAGTAATTTTCTATTTATTAAATTATTTCGTCTTCCTCTTCCAATTCCCATTCATAAATTTTCTTCTGTGGACCTTGCTTCCGATAATATATCGCCAGCACTAACCCGGAAATACTACCAAGCATATGCGATTCCCACGATACCTGCGGGAATATAGGGAAAATGCCCCATATCATACTACCATACAAAAACACTACTAATAGTGAAATAGCCAGCAAACGCATATTGTTTCTTATTACCCCGCTGAAAAACAGAAAAGATGCCAGACCGTATACAAGTCCGCTGGCACCTATATGATAAGCACCCCGTCCTCCTACCCATACCCATATGCCAACCATCAGATAGTTAAGGAAAAATATTCTATAGCCCAGTGTGTGATAAAAATAAAACACGGTAACTCCCAGTAAAAATAAAGGAATACAATTATCCACCAGATGCCTGTAATCGGCATGCACCATTGGTGATAATAAAATACCTTTCAGTCCTTTGGCTTTTAGGGGATATATTCCCAGATGAGTAAAATCAAGATCAAACCCCGATTCAACAATTTTCGCCATAATCACAACAAAAACAAAAAATGCCGGAAATATCAGGCTGTGAATAAATCGTTTCTTGTCGTATTCTTTACTTTCTGTTTCCATGAATTTTAATCATTAGCTATTCATTGGTTATTGCTTGATAATGGTTAATTTCATTATACTTTGTATTATCAAGTCGGCAGTCCACAGTCGGCAATCGGCAATCTGAAGACAAAGTTTGTCATTTTTTCCTATAAGGTTTAGTAAATATACGGATTTTGCGAACGAAGTGAAGCAATCTTTTATGGCTTTTCGTAAAGCTAATGAAAGTCCACCTATTTGGCATTCCGGTTGTTTTTAACAGTTTGCTTCGTCGCTGCGCTCCTCGCAAAATCCTTTTTCAACCATTAAAATCTGGTTAAAATTTTGTGGACTGCCGACTGATTAGTTCCATTTTCCTAATAATACATCAAATATATCAATTTTTTTCATTTTTTTTTGCCTCATATATCATTGTATTACTGCGATTTGTAAAATTCATTGAAAAAAATATAGTACAAGGTATTGCATGGTATTGTTTTTTTTATATATCTTTGCAATGTCTAATACAGTGTAATATCAGGTACTTTAAAATAAAAACGAAGCGATAAGAGATGAGCCGCGATGGAATTATGAGATGCTGGATTTCCCAACATTCCAGAATAATCATACATTAATCCTTAAAAAACAATAAATATCAAAGTCAAATAAATATGTTTCATTAAAATAAAAACTGATTATGAAAAGAGCTATAAGTATTAACCTGGGAGGTATTGTTTTCAACATTGATGATGATGCCTACAGGGAACTACAAGCTTACCTCACAGAAATAGAAAGTTGCTTTTCCAACAGAGAAGAAAGTAAAGAAATAATGAATGATATTGAGGTAAGAATTGCTGAGTTATTTAATGAGAGGATCACCGATTACAAAAAGGTTATCACATCGAAAGATGTAAACGAGATAATAGATATAATGGGAAGACCTGAGCAGTTTGGGGAAACCGAAAAAGAATCAACACGTGAGCAAAGGGAACGTTTCGGACCATCAGGCTACCGCAGAATGTACCGCGATCCGGATAACCGGATCCTTGGTGGTGTGTGTTCGGGAATGTCAGCTTACTGGCGAATAGATCCGATAATTCTACGTATCCTGTTTGTAATAGCTTTCCTGGGATACGGCACAGGGTTAATTATTTATATAATACTCTGGATCGTTTTACCTGAGGCAAAAACAAAAGCTCAGAAACTTGAAATGATGGGTGAAAAAGTAAATGTATCCAATATTGGAAAAGCTTTCAAAGAAGAGTTTAACAATGTGAAAAAAAACATGAATTTATAAGAACTGATATATTATTTAATAACCGAAAAATAAATAAAATGAACCTTGATAACACAAAAGCACAAATGAAGAAAGGTGTTCTGGAGTACTGCATTCTTGCTATACTTTCCAAGGATTCCCGTTATACCTCAGATATTATCCAGGAGCTGAAGGAGGCAAAAGTGATTGTTGTTGAAGGAACCCTCTATCCTTTACTTACACGACAAAAAAATGCCGGACTATTAAGCTACCGGTGGGAAGAATCTACACAAGGCCCACCCAGAAAATATTATGAGCTTACTGATAAAGGTAAAGAGTGCCTTAAGGAACTTGATAACTCATGGAATGACCTTGTAAAAGCAGTAAGCCTTATCCGAAACAAAAAGCAAACCCCTGAAAAACAGAAGTAATGAAAAAGACGATAAAAATAAACCTCGGAGGCATCATCTTCCATATTGATGAAGATGCATATGAAAAACTTAAAGATTATCTTAATGCCCTTACTGCAAAATTTGGATTTCTTGAAGAGGGAGACGAAATTATATCAGATATTGAATCAAGAATTGCAGAAATACTTCAGTCTGAAATAAAGGATGAAAAACAGGTAATCAATACACTGGATATTGATAAAATGAAAGAGATCATGGGGGAGCCTGAAGATTATTACGAAGGGGAGCAGGAAGAAGAACCGGTTACAGTAAAATTTAAAACCGGTAAAAGACTCTACAGAGATACGGACAACTCAATCCTTGGAGGAGTTTGCAGCGGACTGGGAACATATTTTGGTATAGACCCTATCTGGTTCAGGGTGTTATTCATTATCATGTTTTTGGTTTATGGCAGTGGCTTGCTTTTGTATCTTGTTCTTTGGATAGTTATACCTAAAGCCGAAACAACTGCCCAGAAACTGGAAATGAGAGGCGAAAATATTACGGTTCAGAATATTGAACGATCGGTAAAAAAAGAATATCAAACTGTTAAGGAAAATTTCAGTAAAATGAAAGATTCTAAAGGATACCAACGGTCAAAAGATGCTGTTTCTGATGTTTTCAGAGGAATAGGAACTGTAATTACAGTATTTCTGAAGATAATACTTATGATCATTGGTATTAGTTTCATTATCGCCGGGTTTTTTACACTTCTTGCCTTTATAAGTCTCTTTTTATTCAAACATACATTCTTTTTGCCCGACTTTATGGATATGGATTACTTCTATTTCCCCGACATGCTTGAAATATTCACTCATGGTAATAATGTAATATTCATTATGATCACCCTTATTCTTGCCATTGGGATTCCACTTCTTGCATTAATTTACGGAGGAATTAAACTTGTATTCAGGTTCAAAGCCAACGACAAGGTAATAGGACTTACGGCATTTGTTTTGTGGTTGCTCAGTGTTATCAGCCTGTTTACAATATCAGCGTTTGAGGGAATTAATTTCTCTGAGGATGCACGGGTTAAAAACACATTCCAGATAACCGGCTTGCCCTCAGATACTCTTTACCTGAAGATCAATGAGCATTCTATTGAACCTGTTGAATCTGACAAATTGTATATCGAAATTGAGAATGTTGGAATTTATCTTGACAAAACCACCAACGAAATATTCGGAAAACCCGAGTTTGATATCAGGAAAGGAGACTTAGAAATAATTGAACTTGAGGTTCAGAAAAGATCCAAAGGATCTACCTACAGGGCAGCAGTCGAAAATGCCAAAAACCTAATTTACAACTGGGAGATAAAAGACTCTTTACTAATATTTGATCCCTATTACCGGCTTCCCAGTGGAGAACAATGGAGAATTCCGCATGTTAAACTTATGTTAAACTTACCTGTTGGGAAAGTGGTTTACTTTGATGACAGCATGACAAAAATAATTTATAATATTAATAACACATCTGATACGTATGATCATGATATGGTTGACAAGAAATGGATAATGAAAAACGAGGGGCTGACACAGTTTGGTTTCAACCATTTTCCTGTTAATGAATAAATAAAAATTAAAAAAAAGGTTCACCTGCCAGGGAACAATCCTCTTCTCCCTTATCCTGTTTCCAGATTTTCATTTGGTTTGTTCCACTTATCTAATGTGCCCCGGCAGGGGCCTTTTTTTTGTCTGTTTGTTGTTATTAAAGAAGTTTACCCTGTGAAATGCGACGCTTGCCCTGTGAAATTTGAGGTACGAAAACATTTCATCAGGGAAGGAGCATATTTCATTGGGGTCATACGATAGTCAAACAATAGTCATACAATGCTTTACCCCGTTATTTCCCTCTTCACCTTTTCGACCTTTCGACCCTTTAACTTCTTCACTCTTCCAATATTCCATCTTTCCCCTCTATTCCCTTTATTCCTTTTTTTCATTATTCCTTTTTTTTCGTAACTTACCTAACAAAAACCGGAGGTTATTATGAAAACTTACATTTTACTTACCAAATTATCACCCGACCTTACAAAACAGATTAAGGACAGGACTGAGATTGGGCGAAACTGGCTTGAGCAGGTCAGGGAAAAATGCCCGGATGTTAAATTTCTTGCCCATTACGCATTACTTGGCGAATTTGACTTTCTGGATATTTATGAAGCTTCTGATGAAGAAACTGCTGCTAAAGTTTCACTTATCAGCCAGGTAAACGGTGCCTTTCAGGCCCAGAGTCATCCGGCAATTCCCTATAAGAGGTTCCTTGAACTTACTAAAGAGATCTAGAATTGCATCACCTGCGATTTTTTAGAATCTTTTAAATTTGGAGTTATGTAACTATTCAGTGTCTTAAGTTTAAACTTCTTCTCAACTTTAGTTCACTTTAGTCACTTTAAACTTCTTCCCAACTTTAGTTCACTTTAAGTACTGATTAGTTACGGAGTTATATTTTTTTTTGTAATTTTGCACAGTTTTATAAAATAAGCTTGTCCCATGGTGTAACTGGCAACACATCTGATTTTGGTTCAGAAGAGTCTAGGTTCGAGCCCTAGTGGGACAACAAGAATAAAAGCGCTTTTCCCTATGAATAAAGGATTAGCGCTTGTTTTATTTATCATCTACTGAAACTTTATACTCGCTTGTGCGCCTGATGTATGGATTTGATTGTAAATAACAGTCTTGTTGTCGTACCGTTTGACTTCCCATAATTCGATTGGCAAGTCTTTGAAATTGATTGCCTCTCTTTGGTATGTCGTGAAGGAAGGTGATATAAAAACGACCTTTGATTGTGACCAGTCAATGTCGTCACGTTTTAATGTATCTGAGGAACTCTCATTATATTCGAGAATGAAATCAGCTTTGTTATTGAGCATCAAGGACAAATAGGCATATCCCTGGTCAATTACGCTGAAGTTCTTGTCCTTTTTGTACTCGATTATCACGAATGCTTTTGCGTCTCGGTCAAAGGCAAGCGTGTCAAGGCGGAAGTTGTTTAAGGAAAACTCTGTCTTAACGAAATGAAGTCCAAAAATTGTCGTCAGATTGTTTTCTGTCAGTGTCTGGATATCTTTTTCAAGTCGGAAAGGTTGTTCTTTTATTCCGGTAAAATGTCTTTGATTCCCGATGTAAATAGTCCCATTTGTTTGTTTTATTTTAAATGCACCCCAATGATTGTTGATATGTAAACTTAAATATATTTTAACTATGTCGACTTGATTTAGTTACACATATATTTTAAAGTTAACTGTCAAATCGTCTTTCAGACCCTCCGGGACTATTATTCATTTTTATTCCAATTTTTCCTTTATCATTCGGTGTTTCTTGTTCGATATTCGTTATTCTCTTTTTCCTTCCACCTGCACCACAATCCTGAACACCACCCCCTTCCCTTCCTCACTTTGCCGGAGGATCGATCTCTGTCGGTATTGGATTTTTTCTTGTATGCCACCACATTTGACTTTTAATCCCATTGGTACTGAACAGACCAAAATTGGTTTCTTCGATATTCTGCCGATTCTGTGCCTTCTCAAAATTTTCAGCATTCAAGAGTGCTTCTTCTTCATTGATACGTATTCTCACCGGCATCCCTAAATCGGGGAAATAGGTACCCTTAAGTTCATATTCAAATATACGTGCCGGGAAACCGGTCCTTCTGGCCTCATGCCAGACCTGCCAGCCCTGAGTGAAACCCGCTGCCCATTTTTGTTCAAGGATACGCTGGTATTTCTCTCCATTATTGGCTGCAGCATTCCAATCAACCAGAAGATGAGCCAGATAAGTTGCATAGTCAATGTTCTGTGTATCAGGTAGCGTGAATACTTCACGAGCCCAATTCGTGTATGAAGGAGAAATGGTTCCGCCATCCACACAACCCCACCGGGCCATAGAAGCAACTATTCCTGCTTCATATGCAGTCC
>JADFUQ010000489.1 GCA_015222065.1 Bacteroidota bacterium | reverse complement strand
TGAAGGTTTGTCGTCTATCCTAACCGGGAAACTGTTCTCCCTCAATCAGGTATTTGGAGAATTAGTACAATGGGCAGCCGGTGAGAGTTATCCTGTTCAGAGTTTTGCCCCTTACACGGTGGAGTGTCACCCGTTAATCCAGACTGATAAATCAAGAATAGTTGTTCACCTGGTGAATTACAAGGTTGATATTGAAGGGAACATTATCGAAGAGAAAGATACAAGGTTGAAGGTTTTGCTTCCTGAAGGTACCAAAGTAAAGAAGGTGAAGCTTGTTTCTCCTGATGATGTAACGGAGAAAGTTTTGGAAATTAAGGAGGTAAATGAGAATGGTCAGAATTATGTCGAATTCGTCGTGCCTTCTGTTTCAATATACTCCCTGGCAGTGATTGACTACCTTGTGCGATGAACGAAGTATTTAATTAGCACCTATGTAAAATTAAGAAAGTAAATATTATGAGAAAGAAAACAGTTGTTTTGACCCTTGTATTTTCTCTTCTTGCAATTTTAAAAGTATATTCTCAGGAAGAAGTAGTAGTTGAATGGAGCGGAAAAGTTCAATGGGGCGGAAAAGCTGAGATAGCTTATGAAACCGGATTCATGCATAACCTGATGAAAGACCCGGATGGCGGGATTTCTCTTTTCAATATGGAGCTTATTGAAAATGATTCACCAGGGGCTGGTTTCAGTGAAAAAGGTGACACCTCTGATACCATCTGGGGAAAGTTCAGAGGTAAGAAGATATTTCACATAAAAAACCATCGGACACATAAGGCATGGCTTGTGATTTATACTGTGCACCAGGGAAAACACCCATTGAAATTTAAAGTAAATGGGCATGAGAGTCAATTTGACAATTGGAATTTAGATAAAAATATAGAAGTTTATCGATGGACGGAATTTCCTGCAGAATGGCTGAAACAAGGTGACAATATTGTAGAGTTCTTCTGTTCTGACGCTGAGAATGAAGAGGATGGCTGGGAACTTTACTTGTCAAGAGCAGATGAATTTGAAAATGGAGGAGGAGATCCAAAAGATGTAGGAGAAACCTCTTTCAAATCTTTTAACGGAGGGAAAAGCTGGCAACAAAACTCTTTTGGAGCTGACCAAAAAACAAAAGCTGAATATACGGTGAGACTAAGTTTAGACCGTTATGTACAGAAAGGCTGGCTGGCAACTCCGGTAATAGACCTGTGGAGAGGAGCAGCAAAAGATTTTATTGTTCCCATTTCAGAGATACAAAATGTTACGATTTCAATAGAAGCAGATATTCCCCAGGGAACTGCTGTAAAATACTATTTCAGAAAAGGCTCGGAGATGAGCCCTTTCGGTGATGACTGGGAGGATTACACATACATCGGAACAGGAAGCAAACTGTTATTTAATATAAAGCAAAGCGACTTACGCAGAAGGTATATCCAAATAAAAGCCGAACTGGCGACCAATGATCCACTGAATAGTCCGGTTATTAAAGTTGTGGAGGTAACATCGCAACTTCTGAGACGGGTTCTTGATCATAAAAATATTGTTGTGGTAAGTTCTGAGAATCCGGTTATCAAGTATTCTTCAATAAATTGGGAGTGGGAAAAATGGGACAGGCCTGAGTTTCAAGAATTGCGGGACAGAGAGTCGCTTGATGAAGTGATCTCCGGATGCAGAACCGGGTTTGAGGCACAGGTAAAACTATTGGATTATGTGACTAAAAGATGGCGTCATGCAGTCCCTGTCCCCGGATATCCGGGCCTGGACGCACTATCTATCTTAAAGCGCCTGGATAATATGGGGGCTGGTGGTTTTTGCCTTACTTTCAACAATACCCTTGGTGGTATGTGTTTGGCTTATGGATGGCAGGCAAGACATGTCAATATTGTGGCTCATGAGGTTGTTGAAGTATGGGATGATGAGTATGGAAAATGGATATTTATGGATGCGGATTACATGAATAATTATAATTATGACAACAAGACCGCAGAGCCTTTAAATCTGCTGGAGCTTCATCAAAAATATCTCGATGTTTATTTCCCCGACCGTCCCATAGACTGGATGATGGATATGATTTCTCCTTATCCGGAATTGCCCGAAGACCCACCGGTACGTAATGGTTCCCTGATCCATCACAAAGGTATCCGGCTAAGCGGATTTTCACAGGCAGCTTTTATGCGAATGATACCCAGAAATAACTGGTATGAGAAACCGTTTCCCCGACCGCTTAATCATGGGACGTCCTGGTGGCCGTGGGATGGATATATCAATTGGTATGATGAGAGAACGCCGCCTAAAAGGCAATATTCATGGCATACGGATAGACCTCGTGATATGTGGCAGGATTTGAACCTGGTTCATGTGGATGGAACCACTGGTTTTGGAAATGACCGGATTTTTTTACGATTCGAGACATACACACCTAATTTCAGCCATTTTGAAATTAATCTGGATGACACAGGATGGAAAAAGATCGGTGGTGATCGTTACTCCTGGCTGCTCGTACCGGGAAGAAATAGGTTACAAGTCAGGGCTGTCAATAAATTTGACGTAAAGGGTAAACCATCTTGTTTTGTCGTTAATCACGGGAATGCACCTTTAGGGGAATATTAGTTAATAGTCGGCAGTTGGCAGTCCACAGTCGGCAATAAAGCAAGAAAGCAAAAAAGCAAGAAAGAAAGTAAATAACAATCAAACAATTATAACACAATAGTAAATGTAAAAAATCACAAATGACAAGCACTAAATAACAAATAAATCTCAAATTTCAAAGTTCAAAAAAAGAAAATAGAAAGAAGAAAAATCAATATATTGGTAAATTCTGTTTTGAATTTTTATTTTTT
>JADFUQ010000488.1 GCA_015222065.1 Bacteroidota bacterium | reverse complement strand
TTTTCAAAATATATTTGCCGTTCTTGAAGGAGGGTATCACCAGGATATTAAGAAATGTGTTGAAGGCTTTATTAAGGGTATAAATAAATAACTTCTTAAGCTTTCTCCCCCAGCACCACCATCCGGTTTGTCATACAGCCAAAATCTGCCTTTGACCTCCGGTTCATAAAATCTTTTCGGAAGGTTATTGTGGAAAAACCAACATGATACATGATTTCTGAGATCTTTTCAGGTGTGTATAAACGAGTACAATATGTCCTGTCTTTTATACAACCTTTTTTTTCTGAGATGACTACCTCCCGGGAAAAAATGATATCATTACCCAGTTCTCTATCCCGTCTGACAGTAATGTCTTTGTTTACTCTATGAGAAGATTTTGATTTGAAGTTGTTTATAACATAATCCCTGTCAGGAAGATCCAAAAGTATTCGACCCCGGGGAAAAAGCAAGCGATAGGCTTCCCTGAGGATATTTACATTTTCATCTTCATTTACGAAATATCCAAAGGAACTGGCCATAATTATTATAAACTGGTAACTCTGTCCTGGTAAGCCTGTATTTCTGGCATCGCCCTGAATAAAAATTGTATTGAGTTTTTCCCTTTTGGCTATTTTTTCACCTGTAGCCAGAAGATACTTTGAATAATCAAGCACTGTTACATTCATATAACCTCGTCTGGAAAGTTCCAGCGAATGCCTGCCCTGTCCTCCACACAAATCCAGAATCGAAGAGGATTTATCCAGGTTAAGAGTATCTTCCAGAAAATTTACTTCCTGACTGGTCAGTTTTTCATTACAAACCGACCGTGCATCAGAAAGAAGATAGATCTCATCGAAAAGATCTCTCCACCAATTATCATCTACTTTTATACTCATTTTACATGTGCTCCAAAACTAAAAAGTCCGTCAGAAGCAAAAATTGCGGATGTTCCTTTCCAGGGTTGTGATTGCACAATCTGGAGCTCTTCAGGTTCCATGTTTAATCTTAATCCCAGTCCTCCCGATAACCACATTTTTTCCAGGGTAAGGCAGTCGGCCCATATACCGGCACAATATCCCGTAAGGGCTTTCATCTGATCCCCGGTAATTAATCTGGGTCGAAGAGCGATTTTAATTGGACCGAGCAGATAGGTAAACTGATAATCCATCGCCAATTTTTTCTGGTGTTCAACCACATCTAGAACCTCACTGTAATCCATGTTCAGGATAGCCTCATTTATCCGTTTTGATGCCTCAGCTATACTCATGGGCGAACGTATAACAGCAAGTGGCTGGACTCCTCCCCCGCTGCCAACATTTGTGGGCACACCACCAAATCTCCCTAAAAATCCATATAATGTGTTATCGCCGAATAAACACCTGAAATCCGTTTGGCAAATAGCCAGATTGATACATTTTTTTTCCAAATCAAGTTCCGGCATTTCCTCTGCCCATAAATTCAAAGAAATTTTTTCCTGGACAATATAATTGCCATCTTTCAGCGCCAGGGATACGATATCATCCACATTCAGGTTAATTCCACCAACACTCACACCTTTTCCTGAATATCCACGTTCGGGCTTGAGTACCAGATTCTCCCAGTTAGACCGGGTCCATTCGATGAGGTCCGGTATATCCTCTCCGCCGGGACCATGTGTTCGACGGGGATAAAACTGCCTGGTCCACGGGGTTCGCCGAACCGTTTCCCTATGAAATAAGTTTTTCGTTTCAGGTCTAGTGAGAACCTCAAACATGCTTTTGGCATTGATCGGTTCGGTACCCCTGGGGTTGATTACCTTTCCTTCCCGGACGGCTTTTAAAAGGGGGTCCAGGTTATGTTTACGGTGTAAATCCAAAAGAACGTTTGTATTAAAATCCATAAAAATGATTGAGACAGGTGTGCCTTTGAAACAGACATGTCCATCTCTCAGTTCCAGTTCTTGCGGTGCCATAAGAGCGCCTGATAATCCTTTTACCTTGTTTATGTGTTTTACAAGATTGCTGTTTTCAACTACATCTTCTAATGTCTCCTCTTCCGCCACCACGGCAATCATGCCGGAATTTGAACCCTCCCTCATGCGATGAGCTTCCCTCAACATACTTACAAAACCATTTACCGGATGCAACAGCTGATGATCAAAATCCAGATCTATGTCAATTCGCCGGAGCTGCAAAAGCTTACGCCATACTGCCTTCCCAATCTTCTGAGTAATACGTTGATAGTCCCAACCACCCGGACTACCCAGATTCCACTCAGCATGATATCCTAAAAACCGATCCAAAATTACTCCAGTTTTTTAAGTCCACTAATTAATTACAAATGAAACATGTACACAAATATAGAATTAATATCT
>JADFUQ010000487.1 GCA_015222065.1 Bacteroidota bacterium | reverse complement strand
TTCCAGCTTTTCTTTTATAGCAAGATATTTTATTCTATCAATGGCATAAATTCCTTTTCCTGTAAGCACACAGGCAATATTGGGAGTAATAACCATATCTGATCCACCAAACGAAGCAAACACATCGCCTTCTGTCTCTCCTGTTTTATCGTAGGAGGTTTTTACCGGTATTCCATTCCTTTCGACACCCGCTATCAGTGTATTATCTGAAACCAATCCCCATGTTCCACCGGATTTCCCCTGAGGTGTTAAATAATAAAGAAATTTTCCGTTGGTTTTGCTGAATGCAGCAGGCATTGATCTTCCTGAAGGTACATAGAGAATGCTATCCGAAGCTATCAGATAACCATGAGGAGATATGCCGCTATATTTTAGCTCATATAAGCGGTCACCCATAGTGTCATTCTTCCAGATAATATCACCATCACCGGCATCCAAAGCACAAATATAAAGTCCTTCATAAGGAAATATGCCGGCACCAAAATAGACAATTCCGTTATCAACTAATACACTTGTTCTCACAGGCCAGAGTGATATCATCCTTTCATTTCCGAGTAATTTTTTTTCGTTAGGACCAGCCCGGAATTTCCATATAAGTTTTCCGTTTTTGGCTTTGAGACAGTATACATAACCATCATCTGAGCCAAAATATATATTTCCTTTATAAATAGTTGGTGCAAACCTGACTGGTCCCTGGGTAAAGAACGTCCACTTTTCTTCTCCTTCTAAAATATCAAGCGCATATACTTTGTTATCCACTGAACAACCAAAGTAAGCTATACCATCTGCTGCAGTAACAAAATAGGCATTATCATCCTGCATTCTTGGTAATTCTTCAGAGGGTTGATACCATGCAGGTTGTGGAGCATGAGCCGGTTTATAAATCCATCTAAGATACAGACGGGAAGCTAAGGTACCCGTTGTGATGGCACTTCTGGCAGCATCATGTCTGTATGTTGGCCAACCTTCTTGCTTTTCCGAAGTGCAACAATTGATGCCAAAAATAAGGCAAATCAGACTAATAGGAATTAATAATTTTTTCATGTGTTTATAACTTTTTCGTTAACCGTTTCGCTCTCCCACTTATTTTTTTAATCATATACCTGTGTGTAATTTACAATTATAAAAATACATGATCGTTTCATCTTTTTTCATTTTTTTTCATATAAAATAGAAAACGAACCTCCCTGCCGCAATTTAATGAGCTGCTCAAACCCAGATTCCGAAAAACAGCACAATTACATCAATATCCTTCATATATAATAGTAGTGTCTGTTTAAAGTTAGATAATAAGCAAGGGGAAAATCAAAAATAGAGAAATTCCCATTTAAATGATTAATTTTGTTTTACACCAAACTAACCTGATCAATTCATAAATTAATCAGAAAGAAAAAAGATAAAAGGATAAAGATAAAAGTACTAATAACATAGTATGTTTGATATACGGTTACATTTTCTATATAAAAGTAATCTGAATTACTTATGTAAGTATTTCACTTTAAACTTTCTACCCTGTGAAATACGAAGTAATTTTGCTTGCAAAATTATTTCACAGGGTGAACTTTTGTCTTTTA
>JADFUQ010000486.1 GCA_015222065.1 Bacteroidota bacterium | reverse complement strand
ATTGTAGCCCCGGGCAGAGGACTTTTCGAATGTTTATCTACCGCCACCCCCCTGATTGTTTGAGTAAGCTGCTCCTGGGAAAAAAGGTTCCCGGAAATTATTATCCAAAACAGCAAAAAAAGGAATACTAATCTTCTAATAATCATTGCAATGAAATAATTATCAAATATGCATAAAAAAACCTGTTTTTCAGACATTAATTTTTTAGATTTGATGCTATATCATTTTTCTGTATAAAACAATGAGGGACAAAGATTCGGAAGCAGCTATTGCATCAAAGATAATTAACCAAACAAACTGCCACCTGTTTTTAACCGGAAAAGCCGGAACTGGAAAAACAACTTTCCTGAAGTATATTTCTGAATATACTCATAAGAATTCCATTGTTGCTGCTCCCACAGGTATTGCAGCAATAAATGCCGGCGGAGTTACCCTCCATTCCCTTTTCCAATTACCTTTCGGGTCGTTTATTCCTTCCAATGACCGGATAAAGGAATATAATATCACAACACAGATTAATACACCACAATCACTTATCAAGGGCCTTCAAATGAATAGTTCGAAGCGAAATATGCTGAAAGAGCTGGAGCTTTTGATCATTGATGAAGTAAGCATGGTGCGTGCCGATTTGCTTGATGCAATAGATGTTGTGTTGCGTTATATAAAAAGACAAAAAAACAGATCTTTTGGCGGTGTACAATTATTACTGATAGGAGATTTGTTACAATTGCCACCCGTGGTAAAAGAGGAAGAATGGAATTATCTTAATCCCTATTATCCCGGGATTTATTTTTTTAACGCGAAAGCTTTGCAGCAAAATAAACCTTTACATATTGAGTTAAATAAAATCTACCGTCAATCGGACCAACTCTTTATTTCTTTACTTAACAACCTGCGGAATAATTCCCTTACGAAAAAAGATATTGAGTTGTTAAACAAGCATTATAAGCCCTCGTTTAAACCAAAAAGAGATGATGGTTATATATTTTTAACCACTCATAATCGTAAAGCTGACGAAATAAACAGACAATCCTTAAAAGAGTTGCCGGGGAAAACTTATTATTATGATGCGGAAATTGATGGAGATTTCAGTGAATACCTCTATCCTGTTGAGAACAGATTGGAACTTAAAAAGGGAGCACAGGTTATGTTTATCAAGAATGACTATTCCGGGGAGCAGCGTTATTTTAACGGGAAAATAGGTGTAATTAGTTACTTGTCTCCCGACCGGATAGAAGTAAGCTTTAATGACGGGACACCATCTGCCACAGTTGAACATTATATTTGGGAAAATAAAAAATACAGTCTCAATAAAGAGATAAACGAGATAGAAGAGAATATAAAAGGTACGTTTTCACATTACCCTATAAAACTGGCATGGGCAATAACTGTTCATAAAAGTCAGGGATTAACGTTTAAGAAAGCTATTATTGATGTTTCCAGAGCCTTTGCAGCGGGACAGATATATGTTGCCCTCTCACGCCTTGTCTCCCTGGATGGTTTAGTGCTTACCGGGCCGGTCCCATTATCCGTACTGGAACAGGATGGAGCACTTACGGGGTTTTTGAAAAGCAAAGAGAGTCCGGATGTTTTGAAGAAAGTATTAAAAGAAGAAACAGATCATTTTGTTGCAGATACTGTATTAAAAGCCTTTGATTTCAACTCACTATGTAACTTATTCAAATATCACGTTGAAAGCTACACTAAAGATGATAAAAAGTCGGTTAAACAACAGTATAAAAATTGGGCAGTGAAGCTACGTGCTGATTTAATACCTTTAAAAGAGGTTGCCGATAAGTTTTCAGGTCAACTCAGCCAGATAATCGGCACACAGTATTCCGGTTATCTTTCAGTTTTAAGTGATAGGGTGAAAGCAGCTAAGGATTATTTTGAACCATTATTAAAAGGTTTTTCAGAACGTATTTTCAGCCAGATAAACATATTAAAAAAGCAAAAAAGAATAAAAACTTACCTGAATGAATTAAGAGATGTTGAATTGCTCTTTTTTAAACAACTTCAGTTAATATATAAATCGGAGGCCCTTATTAATTCTGCCTTAAATGACACCGAACTATTAAAGGAAAATCTGTTAAATTCAACTTTATATAAAGACCGAAAAAGTTTGATCCGGGAAAATGATGTTTCAACATTGAAAAAAGGTTATTCTAAGAATTTTAATAGAGCACAAAAAAAGAGCAAAAAAGAAGAAGGTCCCAATACAAAGGAGATAAGTTATAGTCTATATAAGAAAGGAAAATCAATAAAAGAAATTGCTGCAGAACGATCATTCGCTATAACCACCATTGAAGGACATTTAGCCCATTATGTGGCAAAAGGACTTATTGATTGTTCCCGTTTTGTTGATCAAAGTAAAGTTAAGCGGGTTATTGAAGCATCCCAAAAACTGGAAACAAAAAATCTTGGACCTATAAAAAAATATCTCGGGGATGAATTTACATACGGCGATCTTCGTTTTGCTATGGCAAGCTATAACTGGAATCAGGGTTAACCCGTAACTCACTTTGTTCACCATAGTGGTAACGAAGGTGAATAACTCGTAACCCGTAACCCGTAACTCTATAACACTGTTTGTAGTTAATCCTCGTATTCAGGTTCCATTACTTTTCCGATAAAAATAATTGAGTTTGTATATTTCTCCTTTATTACGAAAATAAAAGGTTTGTTTACGATAAATGTTTCTCCTGCAATACTTGTTTCACGCAATTCAACTAAAGTAACAGCGGCTGCTTCCGTACCCTCCTCATTCACTTCAATAAAGGTTTTATGTAATACCCTGGAAATAAATAAGTCCCGGTTTGGATTTATTTTTGAAAAATCAGCATTACCAAAAGCAATTCCCATACCCATATTGATCAGCTCATCATTAAGTTTATTTTTATACTCGAATTTAAATTTGGGTAATTGGATATGTGCTTTCCCGGCTTCGTAAAACTCACTCAACCACCTGTTCCAGTTATCATTGCTTAACTGGTCAATGATATCATCCGGGGTTTTATTATTTTGAGGAAGCAGAATTACCATGCTGTAGTTACCGGCTCCATATGGCATTTCCACCGCCTGCATAATGTCGTTTGAGAAATAATTGAATGATGCTTCCTGAACCATCATGGGAACATCCTTTGTAGTTCCATCGCTTAAATAGAAGGGTTTTTCTTCGGTGTCGGACTCATCAAACTCATATTTCCATATTCCTTTGAAATATATTGCATTAATAAGATACATTACTGCATCGGCAGGTATGTAATCAAGGATCTCCGTGATCTTATCATTGGTCTTATCAGCAACCCAGTTATTGATAGTATTAACGGCTTCAGGATTATTAAAATCCAGGGGTGAGACCTCAGCATAAAAGTAGTTTTGATT
>JADFUQ010000485.1 GCA_015222065.1 Bacteroidota bacterium | reverse complement strand
CGTAACACATATAACAAGAAAGAGGCCGTGAAGCCTCTTCTTGTCTAAATAAACCATTTATTAATCTAAAAATAAAGGGTTTGGTGAACCCTGGAAAGTATATCTGGATATTCAGATATCTTGTTTGTAATTATTATGGTTCTTCAGGATAATACATAAGTTATTTTGGAATGTTGGAATGTTGGAATGCTGTAGAATCAAGCATCACATCCTTCCTTTCTTCCCATTCTTCCATCCTTCCATTCTTCCATTATTCCATTCTTCCATTACTTCTGTTTTATATAATTCAATGTTTTGAGTTCAGAAAGACCTTTCGACGATTTTTTTGAATTATTATTGTTCCAGGTTTTATTGCTTATCATCCATTGTCTGAGAGGAACTTCTGATTCACCCGATAGTACATCAAGTCCGAAATTTTCTTCTAACATCCAGGATTCCAGAGAAACATCAGGATCTATATCTTTTGATAATTCAGGACAACAATTCGTAATTTGCCGGCTGTTTTCCTGACTGGCAAGATATTTCAATAGTTTATTCTTCGTGGTTGATTTCTCATTGCTGGAAACCTGTCCCAGCACTCCATTACAAACAAAGAAAATAATCAGTATGAAACTGAACCATTTTAACTTATGTGTAAATACTGAACTCATGTATTGAAGTCTGATATTTATAATATACATTTAATTACATATTCCGTGCCAAAAGATGCTTATTGTTTGTCAATTAGCATGTTAAAGCAATAAACAGGGACTGTTAAATTTTGTTAAAAATGAACGGTTTTGGTACAATGTTGTGCGGAAACGAACAAAAGGGAGAATGAAGAGCGAAGAGGCGAGGGGGCGAAGAGGCGAAGGAGTGAAGGAGCGAAGGAGTGAAAGAGCGACTGAGAGATGAAGAGAAGAGGGAAGAATGAAACTCGAAACCAGCCTCAAGCTATACATATACATTAAATTCATTAGTTTTGTACAAAAAATCTATATGGGTATAAAAGCACAGGATATTACAAAGATCTACGGAAAACAAAAAGCACTGGACAGGGTTTCTTTCACTATTGAAACAGGTGAAATTGTTGGGTTTTTGGGTCCGAACGGTGCCGGTAAAACCACAATGATGAAGATTATTACCGGCTTTATTCCTCAAACCTCAGGCGAAGTGACGGTGAACGGACTTAGTGTATTAAGTAACTCACTTAAAGTGAAAAAACAGATTGGTTATCTTCCTGAAAACAACCCTCTCTATAATGAGTTGTATGTAAGAGAGTATCTGAAATATGTTGCCGGATTATATAAAACAGGCAATAATAAGGGTAAGAGAATGGAGGATATTATCGAAATGACAGGCCTTCAGACCGAACAAAAGAAAAAAATCGGTCAGCTTTCCAAAGGATATAAGCAACGTGTTGGTCTTGCGCAAGCCCTTATTCATGATCCGGAAGTGTTAATTTTGGATGAGCCGACTTCAGGTCTTGATCCCAACCAGATAATTGAAATCCGTAATTTGATATCCAGGGTCGGAAAACAAAAAACTGTATTATTATCAACTCATATTATGCAGGAAGTGGAAGCTGTTTGTGACAGGGTTATTATTATTAAGGAAGGCAGGATTGTGGCTGATGATATTAAGGGGAATATGTTGAATTATATAGATGAAGAATATCAAACAATATTAGTTGAATTTGACCGGGTTGTCAGTAAAAAGATAATTGAAGAAATTGATTTTGTAGAACGAGCTGTTTCGGTAAATAAAAATCAATGGCTTGTGCAGGGGAAACAGGAACATGATATCAGAAGTAAAGTATTCAATTTCGCTGTTAAAAATAAACTTACCGTTCTTGTTATGCAGAAACAGGAAAAAAGTCTGGAGGAGGTGTTTCGGAGGCTAACTTTAGGCACTTCAAACTTTAGGCACTTTAAACTTTAAAAATGAACTATACACTCATAGGTTTTATTGTTTACCTGGTGCTTGTTCTGATGGTTGGTTTTATTACTTACAGGATAAACAAATCTCATAGCGATTTTTTTCTTGCCGGAAGAAAACTTAATCCGTGGGTTGTTGCCTTTTCTGAACGTGCCTCGGGAGAATCGGCCTGGTTACTGCTTGGTTTGCCAGGGGCTGCATTGGCAGTAGGATTTCTTGCAACCTGGGCTGCGGTGGGTTGTGTACTGGGTATAATTTTCTATTGGCTGGTTATTGCAAAAGATTTGCGTAATGAATCTGAAAGAGTGAATGCCATTACACTCCCTAATTTCTTTGCCGAAAAATTGGGTGATGGAAAAAAGATCATTCGTTTTGTGGCTACCCTTATTATCGTGTTTTTCTTTACTTTTTACCTGGCTGCCCAGTTTAACGGAGCCGGGAAAGTGCTGGATGTAACTTTTGGGATACCGGTTTTCTGGGGGATAGTGCTGGGAGCTGTTGTAATAATTTTTTATACAATGATGGGTGGCTTTTTTGCTGTTGCATGGACAGATTTTAT
>JADFUQ010000484.1 GCA_015222065.1 Bacteroidota bacterium | reverse complement strand
TTATTTGTTATTTGTTATTTGGTGCTTTAATTCAAAATTTATTCGACTTTATAGATAGATACTAATTAGTTCCCTTTTCGAAATACTTTTTATTTTTCTTATCATGTCTGAAATAACAACAGCAGGAATTTTTTGCGCTTCAAGTCCAAGAATTGATCAGGAGTATTTTAAAGCTGCCGATGAATTAACCGTTATCCTTGTCCGGAATGATATAACTATATATTTTGGAGGAGGGAAATATGGACTGATGGGCCAGATTGCAACACGGGTAAACAGGGATAATGGAAAGATCATTGGTGTTATTCCCAGATTCATGAAAGAAGAAAACTGGCACCACAAGAACATTAAGAAAATGATCGTTGTTAATTCAATGCATGAGCGGAAGGAGACAATACTTAATAAAAGTGAAGCTCTTATCGCTTTTCCAGGAGGTTGTGGAACAGTAGAAGAACTTATGGAAGCAATTACATGGAAACAATTAGGGCTTTATACCGGACCAATAATTATCCTTAACACTAAAGGTTATTATGATCCGTTATTGACATTCCTGGAAAAAATGATTAATGAAAGTTTTCTACGCGAAGCACACCGAAACATGTGGAGCGTAATTGAAAAACCATCTGAAATTATGAGTGCAATAAAAAAATCGCCGCCATGGAGTGTTAAAGCAAGAACCTTTGCTGCTGTGAAATGAAGAGCAAAGAGATAACTATGTGATAGTGAGACAGAGAATTGAAATATCAAGTTGTTATCCGCATACCGATAAATAAAATGTCATCTATCTGTGACAACTCTCCTCTCCATTCTTCTATAGTTTTATCCAGATGTTCTTTTTGTTCATTCATGCTCATATGTTGAATAGAAAGAAGGAGTTCTTTAACAGTTCTTGATTTAAATTTTTTCCCGTGAATTCCTCCGAACTGGTCAGCATAACCATCTGAAAAAAGATAAAATACATCTCCTTTCTTAACCTTTATGGTGTGGTTCGTGAATTTTTGGCCTACTTTAATAGATGACAAGCCAATAGAGAACCGGTCAGCTTTTGTTTCAGAAAGTTCGCCATCCCTTATTAAATAAAGGGCATTATAAGCTCCGGCATATTGTATTTCCCTTGTTTTATAATCATAAACAATAAGAGAAAGGTCCATGCCATCCATAACCTCATCACTTTCACTTTGCTGAATAAGTGTTCCGGATACCTCATCGTTAAGCTGGTCAAGAATTGCTGCAGGTTCTGTAAAGCCATATTCTTTAACAACCTTATTAAGGGAATTATGTCCGATTAATGACATAAACGCTCCGGGAACACCATGTCCTGTACAATCAACTGCTGCAATGAACTGCTTCGAATCAGAAAGATGAAGCCAGTAAAAATCTCCGCTTACAATATCTTTTGGTATAAAAAGGATAAAAGCTTCAGAAATAGAATCTTCCGGTGGGAGAATAGCTTTTTGAATCCGTTTTGCATAACGTATACTGGCGGTAATATCTTTGTTTTTTTGTTCAAGTTCTTCACTCTTCTGAACAACCTCGGCAGTTCGTTCAGCTACTTTCTTTTCAAGAATTTGTTTTTCTATTATCAAATTACGTTCCCTGACTTTAATAAAAACGAAAACAGCAACTAAAGCGAGAATTATACATCCGAGGATGAACCACCATGATTGATAAAACGGGGGTCTGATGGTAAAATCGTAAGTAACCGGTTCGGAATTCCAGGTGCCGGAGCTGTTTTTTGCTATTAGCCTAAATGAATACTTGCCGGGGGCTAAGAAAGAATATTTTGCACTCGTTGATTTTGTTTCAGGTTGCCAGTCATCTTCAGCACCTTTTAACATAATTTTGTATCGTACTGCCCCGGGGTTTGAAAGGCAAATGCTGTAATAATCAAATATCAGTGATCTTTCTAAGTGGTTCAGGTTCATTCCGGGGGTCATAACTCTAGATTCATAATTTACTTTCAAGGACTTTATATGAGTTAATGGTTCGGGAATATTTTTCCTGGCTTTATTTGGATCATATTTTGTTACACCGTTTGCTGTTCCAAACCATAAATTGTTTTCAGTATCCCTGAAAGATGCATTGTCTTTTGTTTCGATACCCACATACCCGTTTTTCTCAGTGAAAGTATATATTTTGTTTTCAGACTGGTTTAATATATTCAACCCGTTATTAGATCCAATATATATGTTATTGTTATTATCAACATTAATCACGGAAACGATATTTGAAAGTAATCCGTCAGTTCTTGAGTAATGTTTATTGATACTGTCTTTTTCAACGACATAAACACCCGAAGTGGTTCCTATCCAGATATTACCATTTAAATCTTCGGCCATTGTTTTGGGTACAAGTTCATTTTCCGGGCTAATTCTAATAAAAGTGTCCCTTTTAGCCACATATTTTGTAAGTCCGTTTTTTGCTTCAGATCCAATCCACATATTGCCATTTGAATCAAGTAGCAATGACGTAATATGGTTCCCGGCAAGTCCGTAAATCTGAGTATATGTCTTCCCTTTCCCTTTATCATTATCCCATACAACAAGCCTGTCATTTGCACCAATCCATATTCTGTTTTTACTATCAATTTCCAGTGCATTTACTATATGATCGATAGGTAGCAATTGATTAAGATAGGAATCGAAAATAAATTTTTCTTGGTCAATCAGATATTGAAAAACACCTCCTCCATTCGAGCCTATCCACAGGTTATTTTCCAGATCTTCTTTTATAAACCGGATCTTGTTATCTATCATGTTCTTTTCCCGGTTGAGAATACGGATTTTTTCTTTACCGGATTTTAAAGGATCGAAAACGCAAATCCCTTTATTGGTTCCAAACCAGAAAGCCCCTTTTTTATCCTGTTGAATAGCCCAGACATTTTTATCAGGTAATCCTTCTTCAGGCATAATGGTGATAAAACTTTCTCCTTTGAAAATTGATAATCCTTGATACTGGCTTGCAATAAGAATATTTCCTTCCCTGTCTTCCGTTATACATTGTATATAACTTGCATTCAGTCCATTATCAGTTGTAAAATTTGTCATCTTTTCTCCCGAGAAACGGGTAATACCACCACCCCAGGTTCCAACCCAGATATTTCCCTGGCTGTCTTCAGTAATATCGCTAATCCAGTTGTTAGTCAGACCGTCTCTCCTATCATAGATAACCATTTTTTCCTTATCAGTAAGATATTTATATAACCCGCCATGATAGGTTCCAAACCATAAATTTCCGTTTGAGTCTTCGAACATTACGGTTTTCATCCAGTATTTTGTCAAATCCGGGAGAATGTAATTATCAAATTTATTATCTGTTTTATTATACTTTTTAATACCGACATCTGTTAAGCAATAAAATGTGCCATCACGCGTAAGAAGAGAATTGAAAATTTTATCACTTAAACCATCTTTTCCCCTGAATACTTCAGTTGAGATTTGATCAATTTCATCAAATGGATTCTTCAGAAGAATTGCCCCATTCCCTGCGGTTGTAAACCAAATTTGACCTGTTGAAGTTTCAGTGATTGATGTAATATCAGAATTGAGTTGAATAGAATCCGGGTTAAATATTTCAAACTTTGTTCCATTATATCGAGAAATCCCTCCATCAAGATGTCCTAACCATAAATTACCTCTTGAATCAGCAGAAACAGTACGTACTCCCTTAGGAGCAAGTCCATTCTCTGGTGTAAAATTTTCAAAATTTATCCCATCAAAACGAGAAACTCCCCCTGCTGTTCCCAGCCAGATATAATCATTTTGATCCTGTAGTAAAGAATATACTTTCGAGGAATTCAATCCGTCTTCAACACTATAATTATCAAAATAGTATGATTGAGATTGAAGGATTGATGGAATGAATATCAGAAGTGAAAAAAAAAATATTCGCTTTGAGCAACGAATAATTTTCCCGGGCAGAGAAATAGAAAGAGCCATTGTATTATTATTAATGAACTTTGAATAAAAATAACCTGCATTATTTATGCAGAAGATAAAAGTAAAAAGTAAAAAGTAAAAAGTGAATTATTTGCATAAGAAATTCAGATTGCTTTTTTTATAGAAAAGTTAATAACCTATCAAACATATTATGATATTAGTACTTTTGTCTTTGTCCTTTTATCTTTTTTCTTTCTGATTAATTTGTGAACCGGAACGCCTGTCGGCCGGACAGGCAGGAAGTGGAGTTCACCGAAGATAATTAATCACCCTAAATTTATTATTATTTCAGTATAAAGAAAAAGGTGCCATTTTCATCTTCCAATCCGGCGATTTTTCCAAATTTGGGTCGTTGCTGGTTGTTTTTTATTACAGCAATAGTTACCTGGGAAACAATATTTTCAATTGGAATACAAGCGTTAGGGTTATTCGCCAGTGAATTAGCGAAAGTTCTGGTAAATTGAGAGTTATCTACTGCAAGCTCATAACCTGCAGATGAAAAAACCTGTGAGGATTTGGACTTGGTGGCAGTCCAGTCATCGCAGCTCCTCGCTTTTGGTGTTGACCGCATAGCCTGGTAAAATGTTGGTCCTGATTCACAAGCATCAGTTACAACCAGTGTATGTGTTAATGAACTTGAATAAGATTGCATAGCTGCTTTAAGGGTATTAATATTATAATACGTAAACTCATCATCACGTTTAGCATCAACAGGTATCCAGTAACCTGTTTCGTTAACAAACTTCCCATGCCCGGCATACCAGACGAGAAGAGAATTAACATGGTTGCTACGAAGTAAGTCACGGAGTTCAATGGAAAAGAATTTTTCCATTTTTTCCTTGGTCATATTCTGCTTGGTGATAATATTATGGATTTGGTATTTAGCAAAGGATGATTTCATCAGACTGATATCTTTTACCGGTCCTTCAAGACTGGCAAATACTTCATACTTTGAATTTTCAATGAAAATAACCCAGGTTTTCCCCATCGGATTATTTTCTGAAAGTAAAGACCCTTCCCTGTTTAATGTAAACACTTTCTCAACTCTGTTTCCAAACATGTCCTCAGCTAGAACAGTAAATTTATTCTTATTCATAATGTCTATGTTAGCTGAAAATTTAGGGTTTTCAACATTCATGCGGTAACTGGCAGTAACTCCTTCAATAAATATGGATCTAATATGACTTTCATCCGTTATTTGCCCTTCAATATACAAGGTTGGCTCATTACTTTCAAGATAAATAAGATTATTGTCTGATGCAAATGGAGTAATAATTTTTACTCGCGGGGGATCTACCTCTGTGCGTTTAATTGGAAAAATTCCGGTTTGTTTATTATCATATACATCGAGAGCAGTGATAACAAGTTCATCGAAACCCCTTATATCAACATCTGTAACAAATTCATAATGATTCTCTTTTTTCTCAAAACGTACTTCTTTATCATTAATTTTCAAATAGTCCAAATCACTTTCATCCCACACTTTACCTTTTAAAAGAAAAGTTTCTTTATCACCGGGTAACTCAAGGATAGTTCCACTTTTTGGCTCAGGATCAACAATAATAATTTCCGGTTTATTATTTTCCCTGTTTATTTCAAATAATCTTGCTTTAGTTGCATCCAGTAATTTTTTTGCATCAACGTTATATTCAGATAGTTGGGTAATAGTTTCATAATCTTTAGCAGCGGATGCAAAATTCATTGCATGTTCATACGATTTGGCCCTGGCAA
Source organism: Bacteroidota bacterium (assembly GCA_015222065.1). GTDB lineage: Bacteria > Bacteroidota > Bacteroidia > Bacteroidales > VadinHA17 > JADFUQ01. The sequence goes on along the minus strand of JADFUQ010000484.1, from coordinate 6,548 downwards.
AATAATAATCAGGGTTTTTTTCGTCAAGTGAAATGGCAACTGAATAATCATTTATAGCATTCAGATGTTGGTTAAATTGCTGGTAATAACTTCCACGGAGTGCGTACCATTTGGGATTGTCGGTGTCTAAAATAATTATTCTTGAGATGTCATTTATCCCGTTAGGATATTCAAGTTGTTTAACATACAGGTCACTTCTGATATGATAAGCCCTGATATTTTTTTTGTCCAGATTAAGCACGTAATTACAATGTGTCAAAGCCTTATCCAATTGTTCGCGGTTTCGATATAAATCAGCGAGGTCGAGATGAGCCAAAACAAAATATCTGCTTTGTGAGATTGATTTATTGAAGAATTTTTCAGCTTTGTCTAATTCTTCAAGTTTTACTGATATAACTCCCATGTAGTAATTGTTAAGGGAATTATCTTTTATTACCAGGGCAGAATCGGCAACTTCCCGGGCCCTCTCGAATTTCTCCAGTGCAAGAAGGGTTTTTATTTTTTCCTGGCGTGGAGGCAGTTCTCTTTTTGCAAAATTTGTAGCTCTATTCAGAGCCACCAATGCCTTGTTGTATTTACCTGCCTCGTTATAACATTTGCCAAGGTAGTAAAAGAGTTCTTTGTTTTTGGGTTCAAAAATAACAGCTTTACTGAAATCTTCAATAGCAGCCTCTTTGTTTCCGGCTTTATCATATAATTTGCCTCTTTCAATATAAGCTTTCGCAAAATCAGGATCAAGTTCAACAGCCTTGGTAAATTCGTCAATAGCAAATTCAAATTTCTTTGATTCAATATAAACTACCCCGGCTTTATAATGTTTTTTGGCACTTTGTCCTTTTACATTCATAGAAAGTAAAAGGGAAACAATTAAAATGCAGATTAAAAAACTACCTTTTTTTGTTTTCATCTTTTGTGATTTAATAAGACAACTTTCCTTTATCAAATTCTAATTATCAAATATAAGCAATATTACAAAATATGTCAAGAAGCTTACAAAACTTGAATATTTGTTATTTTAATGTATCGGAAATTAACGTTGTTGATTAAATAAATATGGTTATTCAGGATAATACGTAGTTATTTTGGAATAATGGAATAATGGAATAATGGAATGGTGGAAGAGTGGAACAAAGGGAGAAGATGGAACTTTGAACTTTGAATCCCTTGGAACGATGATTTATGAATGATGAATGAAGCTACCAGTAACCAGTCCCGGAAAAACAGAAATCTTTGATTTCATATTTTTTCGAGGATCCTCGAATTTCTAACCAAATCAAAGATTTGGAGAAATTCGGGATATCCAGTAACCAGTAACCAGTATCAAGTCAAAAGTCAAAAGTCAAAAGTCAAAAGTCAAAAGTCAAAAGTGAAGAATGAATAGTTGAGTAAGGTGAGTATTGGCTTGAGGTTCGAAGATTGTTTGAGGTTTGAAGTTAAGAAAAGAACTTGAAACTTGAAATTTGGAACCTGAAACCAGCAACCAGCAACCAGTAACCAGCAACCAGTAATTTAGGTTAATTATTATGTTTTCTAAGTTTTATCTTTTTATATATCAATCAAATATTGCTTTTTTAATTACTTTGCGAAGCTATGTTCTATAACTATGTTTTTACCTTTGGATTATGATATTTCCTTCGTCAACAAATATTGGTGAATTATCATCAAGGTTTAAAAGAGAATTAAAGGAACAATACACATTACCTGAATTACAGAACTTCCTTTACCTTATCTTTCAAAATCTGATGGATCTTTCGAAAACAGATATTCATATCAATCACGGAAAGGAAATTCCGGATCATTTTATGTTTAAGATTAACGAAATTATCAATGAATTAAAGGAATACAAACCTATTCAGTATATTCTCGGTGAAACAGAGTTTTATGGTTGTGATATTAAAATAAATCAAAATACTCTTATCCCCAGACCTGAAACTGAGGAACTGGTAAGATGGATACTTGATGAGACAGATGGAAACAGATGTAAAATTTTTGATATTGGAACAGGTAGTGGGTGTATTGCTGTTGCTCTTGCTAAAAACAATATATCTGCAAAGGTATTTGCGTCTGATCACTCTGAAGAAGCGCTAAAAGTTGCCAGAGAAAATGCCGGAATAAATAATACTGATATAATCTTTTTTCATTTCAATATTAATTTCCCTGAGACTTCAGATGTATTGGGTCTTTATGATATTATTGTAAGTAACCCACCATATGTTACAGAATCTGAAAAGAGACAAATGAAAAAGAACGTCTTAAAATATGAACCACATGATGCACTATTTGTTCCCGATAGTGACCCATTGATTTTTTTCAGGGTTATCCTTGAATTTGCTCAGTCAAAACTCCAATCGGGAGGGAATATATTTTTTGAAATAAACGAACGTTTTGGAAAACAAATGATCCAGCTACTGGAAAAATTCAATTATCACAATATTATTCTTCGTAAGGATATTAATAATAAGGACAGGATGATAAAAGGAATAAAAAAATAAAAAAATGTCTGTTGAACAACAAAATAAGCAATACCTGGCCGCACTTGGCAAAGCTGAAAAATTTTGCAGTAAACAGGAAACCTGCATTTCCGGAATAAGGAAAAAACTGGATCAATGGGGTATTAATCCTGCATATCATGAGAAGATTATAAAGGATTTAAAAGAAGAAAAATTCATTGATGAAACCAGGTACGCCAGTCTGTTTGTTAAGGAAAAATTCCGGTTTAACCAATGGGGTATAATAAAGATACGTCATGCAATGAAACTAAAGCAAATACCTGAATATATTATAAATGAGGCTATTAATGAAATACCTGATGATGAATATTTCAGGACACTTGAAAAAATTATGAAACAAAAGCTTAGGATTATAAAAACAGGGAATAAATTTGAACAAAAGGGAAAACTTTACCGTCATGCTGCAAGTAAAGGTTATGAAAATGACAAGATTATGCAGGTTATTAATAGTATTCTTGGTCAATAAATTCCATTCCGTGTAAAAAAAATAACAAGGTATTAAACTGTAAGGTGCATTTTTCTTAATTTTGTCATTTTGAATCTAAATTTGTAAAAAACAGACAAATGATAAATCAGGAACAAGTAAACGAATTAGCCAAACGCCAGGATGCGTTAAGGAGGCATCTTTGACATTGATAATCTGAGAAAAGAAGTTGCTGAAAAAGAAAAGATTACACAGACACCTGATTTTTGGAACGACCCTTCTAAAGCGGAAAAGCAACTTAAGGAAATTGCAGGTTTAAAGAGATGGATTATTGATTATGAGGAGGTTAACACTGGCTATGATGATCTCACTGTACTTTTTGATTTCCATAGTGAAGGTGAAGCAACTGATGAAGAGGTTGAACTACAGTATAAAAAGGTTCTAAGATTTATTGAAAACCTGGAATTGAAAAACATGCTCCGGAAAGAAGAAGATAAACTGGGAGCAATAGTTAAAATAAATCCCGGGGCAGGTGGAACCGAAGGACTGGATTGGGCAGAGATGCTTATGCGTATGTATATACGATGGGGAGAACGGAATAAATACAAGGTTAAGGAACTTTATTATCTGCCTGGAGATGAGGCAGGAGTAAAAACAGTGACGCTGGAATTTGTGGGTGATTTTGCCTATGGGTACCTGAAAAGTGAAAGCGGTGTGCATCGGCTTGTAAGAATTTCGCCCTTTAATGCTCAGGGGAAACGGCAAACCACTTTTGCTTCTGTTTTCGTTTCTCCCGCGGTTGATGATGATATCGAGATCGAGATTAATCCGGCTGATATTACATGGGAAACATTCAGGGCAAGCGGAGCAGGAGGTCAGAATGTAAATAAAGTTGAAACGGCTGTTCGTCTGCGACATCAACCTTCTGGTATTGTGGTTGAAAACCAGGAAACGCGGTCACAACAAACAAACAAAGATAATGCTTTACGGCTTTTGAAATCACATCTGTATGAGTTGGAACTGAGAAAAAGACAGGAAGAAAAAGCAAAAATCGAAGGTGCGAAGAAGAAAATTGAATGGGGTTCACAGATTAGGAGCTATGTATTGCATCCATATAAAATGGTTAAGGACCTGAGGACATCATACGAAACATCTGATGTACAAGGGGTTCTTGATGGTGATCTGAATGAATTGATAAAAACCTATCTGATGGAATTTGGAGGAAAGATGTAGTTTATAAAAGAACCAACAATCAATTTTGCATTTAACCCTGCATACTGGCGGACAGGAATTACACATTGTTGAAAAGCATTTTATTTGTTATGATTATTTCCTATTTTAGTAATCTTAATTATTTACAGTAATCTGATTATATAACTATTGTTCAATACATTAATACACAAAAGGAGAAATTATGGAATACCGCATCGAAAAAGACACAATGGGTGAAGTTAAAGTCCCTGTTGATAAGTACTGGGGGGCTCAAACCCAAAGATCGAAAAACAATTTTAAGATTGGCAAAGGTACTATGCCAGATGAAATTATATGGGCATTTGGTGTTTTGAAAAAAGCTGCTGCATTGACCAATATGGAACTTGGTAAGTTGTCTGAAGAAAAAGCAGAAATCATTACCAGGGTTTGTGATGAGGTAATGGAAGGAAAATTAAATGACCATTTTCCACTCGTGGTCTGGCAAACCGGATCAGGAACCCAGTCTAACATGAATGCAAACGAAGTGATTGCTAATCGTGCACATGTGTTGCTTGGTGGAGAACTTGGTAAAGGTGACCGTTTTATACACCCTAATGATGACGTGAATAAATCACAATCATCCAATGACACATTCCCCACGGCAATGCATATTGCTGCTTATAAAAAGATTGTTGAAGTAACTATACCTGGTATTACAAGGTTAAAGGATGCTCTGGCAAAGAAATCGGAAGAATTTAAAGATATTATTAAAACAGGAAGAACTCACATGATGGATGCTACTCCCTTAACTTTGGGACAGGAATTTTCGGCCTATGTGTATCAATTGGAACTTGGACTTAATTCCATAAATTGTATCCTTGAGAATGTTTTAAGACTGGCACTGGGAGGAACCGCTGTTGGAACAGGGCTTAATGCTCCTAAAGGATTTGATGTGTTGGCTGCTAAAAAAATTGCTGAAATTACCGGTTATCCATTCGTAACATCACCTAATAAATTTGCTTGCCTGGCTGCTCATTGTCCTGTTGTTGAAACATCCGGAGTATTGAAAAACATATCTGTTAGCATTATGAAAATTGCAAACGATACAAGATTTTTGGGATCAGGACCTCGATGTGGAATTGGAGAAATTAATCTTCCTGCTAATGAACCCGGCTCCTCTATAATGCCTGGTAAAGTAAATCCCACGCAAAATGAAGCCATTTCTATGGTCTGCTGCCAGGTAATTGGGAATGATACAGCCGTAAACATAGCCGGAATGCAGGGACATTTTCAACTTAACGTATTTAAACCGGTAATGATTCATAACCTTCTCGAATCTGCAACATTATTAGGAGATGCATGTGTTTCATTTTGTGATAATTGTGTTGTGGGTATTACACCAAACTTAGCAAACATCAAAAAGCATCTTGAAAATTCTCTAATGCTGGTTACTGCACTTAACACGCATATCGGTTATGAAAATTCAGCAAAAATTGCTAAAAAAGCTCATGCTGAAGGAACAACCCTTAAAGAAGCTGCGCTTGAACTTGGATTGGTTACTGAAGAACAATTTGATGAATGGGTAGATCCCGGGAAAATGATAGGTTCGCTTGATTAAATAGACAGATTGTATATTGTATTAAAAATAAAATCATGAGAATTAAAGCATTCTTTTTTTCATTCCTTATCACAACCGCTTGTTATGCTCAGAAGAATTTCATGAGCCTGACCATGGGATCATCAGTCCCGGTCGGTAGTTTTTCGGAATCAGAGGATATTTATTCAGATGGATTTGCCGGTTCAAACTTCGTTGTAAACTTTAACGGCACTTATTTCTTTATGCCTGTTGTTGGAGTGGGAGGCACCTTTTCTTTCGGATCCAGCTACGGTGGTGGAGAATCACTTGAGAGTGCATTGTATGATGATGTACTTGAGAAATTCCCAATCCTTAGTGTACCGGCCGACCCGGAATATAATTTCGATGCCGGTAAGTGGAACTATGTAAATCTTATGGCAGGCCCCCAGATTTCTATTCCCCTGTACAATATGAATATTGATTTTAAAGCCCTGGGAGGATTAAGTTTTATTTTTGTTCCTTCCAGGGATATGAGCATTAAGTTAGATAATGGTGAATTTAAAAGTTCTACCAGTGGTGATGAATTTAATTTAGGGTATATTCTTGGAACCGGAGTAAGATTTGGAGTTGGAAGAGGAACAGGGATCAAGTTAGGGCTTGATTATTATCATAGTAAACCGGCACTTGTTAAGAAAAACAGCTATACAGATAATAATATTTCATATGATCTCACGGATGAACAGTTCGAAGTATCAATAAACTCTTTGCATCTGGCACTTGGAATTGCCTATAATTTTTAAACAATCCTTTTAAAATTACATCTATAATATTGGCTGTAACTAATCAG
>JADFUQ010000483.1 GCA_015222065.1 Bacteroidota bacterium | reverse complement strand
GTATTTAGATGGGAAAACAATCATACTTATGACCTTGAGATAATGGATTATCATAATTAAAGGAGGATAATATAATGGAAAGATTGGGAAATATTCATCCGGGAGAAATTTTGATAGAGGAATTTCTTAAACCTCTTGAGATAACTGCATATCGTATTTCAAAAGATACTGAAATACCACAGACACGTATTTCTCAAATTATTAAGGGGAAACGTAGAATTACGGCTGATACCGCCCTTAGATTGAGTTCGTATTTTGGTAATTCAGCTAAATTCTGGCTTGGATTACAAGATGATTATGACATTGAAGAAGAAAGAAAAAACAATAAGGAAATATTTAACCGGATAAGACTGATAAGGAAAAACGCACCACAACGCGCTCATAAATAATTGCCGAGATAGCAATAAATTCAAGGGTTGTAGCCCACATTAAGTTCGGTTTAATTTGACAGGTAAATACTCCGCAATCGGCAACTATTTATAGCGCCATTCGTTAGGGTGCATGTCTAACCTCCGAACATAGCTAAATTAAAAATTGTTATATTTGTATCATGACAGAATATCAAAAAATAATTAAGATCAGTCCAGATAAAAGATTTGGTAAGCCTTGTGTCAGAGACACCAGGATTACTGTTTTTGATGTTCTGGGTTGGCTTGCTTCCGGCATGACTCATCAGGATATTATCAATGATTTTCCGGAGATTTCAGAACAAGATATTGCAACATGTCTTTCATACGCTGCTGAGAGAGAGAAAAAAATCAGACTCTCATTATGAATCTTTTATTTGACCAGAATATTTCCTATAAAATCGTCAAAAGAATTGAGGATGTTTTTCCTGCATCAAAGCAGGTAAGAAACGTTGGTCTGGAAAATAAAACATATCTTGAAATATTGGAATATGCAAAGTCGAATAACTATTGCATTGTAACATTTGACTCAGACTTTTATGACCTCAGTTTAGTCAGGGGCATCCCTCCAAAAATTATTTGGTTAAGGACTGGCAATACAACAACTAACGGTATCGAAAAAAATCTTAGGGATAATAAAGTAATGGTAGATGAGTTCCTGAATAACCCGGATTATTCAGAAATAAGCTGCCTGGAATTGGACTGAAAAAAGAACTACACGCACCCTAACACTGCAGTCATAAAAACATTGGGGGCTAAGTGGTTATTCGGACGTAATCTCTCGCATCAAGCTTTCTACTCGGTTGATAGGAAAGTAGCTCCGAAATCCCCAACGTTTCACACCGCCAACCGTTGTAGCACATTTTCAGAAACCCTCTGAATCAAAACTAATTTGTGAATAAAAAGAAATATCCCAATTTGGGAATCTTGATTATTTTTCATAGATTTGTATCATGAGAATAATTGCGTTTAGGACATTAAGAGAATTCTGGAAAAAACCTGAATATGCAGATTCTGAAACATCTTTACGTTCTTGGTATCATGATGCCAAAACAGCGGACTGGAAAAATTCAAATGAACTTAAACAGCAATATAAGAGTGCAAGTATTGTAGGAGAAGGACGAGTTGTATTTAATATTAAGGGTAATACATACCGATTAGTAGTTTCTATTGACTATGAGTTTCAAGTTATTTTTATTCGATTTATTGGAACCCATAAACAGTATGATAAAATTAATGCAAAAACGATTTAATCATGGAAATTAAACCAATAAAAACAGAACAGGATTACAATATGTCAATCAAAAGGATTGAAGAATTGTGGGGAGCTAAGAGAGATACTCCTGAGGGAGATGAATTGGATTTACTTTGTACATTAGTTGAATCATATGAAATGAAACATTATCCAATTGCTCCACCTGACCCAATTGATGCTATAAAGTTCAGAATGGAACAAATGGGAATGACAAAGGCAGATATGGTAAAATACCTGGGTAGTCAAAGCAGGGTAAGTGAAATTCTTAACGGGAAAAGAAGATTGACACTTAAGATGGTAAAATCATTATATAAAGGGTTAAAGATACCAGCAGAAATACTATTGGCATGATATGGATAAAAACGTGCTAATGCGCTCATAAATAATTGCCGGGGTAGTATGTTCTTCAAAGGTTGTAGCCCGCATCAGGGTGGGTGTATCTTGATAGGAAGGTACTCCGCAATCGGCAACTATTTATAGCGCCAATCGTTGTGCCCAATTTTGATTAATTAAGAATTAAATTAACAATATGTCTTTCACATCTAATGAGCAAAATAAGTTAATCGTAAAAGAATACATAGAGAAGGTTTTAAATACGGGTGAAACAAGCAGTATTTCTGAATACATAGGCCAGAATTATGTTGAGATATATAATGGAAAAAAATATGAACTTGGAATTGATGGTGCAAAAACTCATATTATAGGAGTACGTAATACATATCCTGATTTAAAACTAGTAATTAATAATCAAATTTGCGAAGGTGAATGGGTTGCAACTTCTTATACTATGACTGGAACCCAAATGGGTGAATGGCTAGGAATTAAACCTACAAATAAAAAAATAAAAGTAACTGGGGTAAATATTAATAGAATTGTTGATGGGAAAATTGTTGAGCACGGAGGCGCAGCGAACCTACTTGAACCATTGCTAAAAGCTGAAGCAATAAGAATAGTTAGCAATGAAGAAAAATAAACTGGGCACATTTTGTATAGCTTATGGCAGGCAAAGCAGATACTCGGGAGGTTTCAGCACCATATGGGCGTTTGCCACGGGCGACAAGTATTCACCACGCAACTGCCACAAGCCATACAATTTACCGTTATTGCGACACGAAGTCGTGTAAATGATTGTTTTACTGAGAGATAAGTTCTTTGATAAAACCTGTTGTTCTCCCAACAGTACCCTACCGGGACAACTGATGTATGGTGCAGCCATTATTGGTTGAAGCTCCCGGGTAAATAGTACCAAACGTTTG
>JADFUQ010000482.1 GCA_015222065.1 Bacteroidota bacterium | reverse complement strand
TAGGCACTGAATAGTTGCGAATGATGATATAAAAGTAACTTTTCCTATATTAACATCGTCTTAAAACTGAATATTGATATCAATGACCACAGAAGAATATAACAGATGTGTTGATGATTTCTCTGACGGCGTATATCGCTTCATCTTAAAAAACCTCAGGGATGAGAATAAGGCAAAAGATGTTGTACAGGATACGTTTGAGAAAATGTGGGTGAAAGCAGCAGATATTTCATACCTGAAAGCCAAATCATATTTGTTTTCGGCAGCCTACCACACTATGATAGACATGATAAGGAAAGAGAAACGCCAAACACATTTTGACACGGTCAATCCGGAAGATCATTCACACACCGAGCAATATAATGATTTGAATGAAATTTTACATAGTGCATTAGATCAACTAGCTGAAGACCAGCGCTCGGTTATAATGCTTAGAGATTATGAAGGATATTCATACAGGGAAATTTCCCAAATTACCGGATTTAGCGAATCACAGGTAAAAGTATATATATATCGCGGAAGACAGTATTTAAAAAAATATATCGGACGTATTGAAGCTTTGGTTTAACCAGCGTTATTCATGCAAAAGATAAAGGACAAAAATATAAATTTCAGAATGAATACAATCTTCAGTTTACAGTCGGCAATCGGCAGTTGGCAATTTGAAGACCAAAATATTTATTTTTTTCAGGATCATAAATCATTTTATTAACTAATTGTGTGTTATAATTGGTTTACTGTTATTTGCATTTTTGCCGACTGTGGATTGTGGACTGCCGACTGATTAGTAACTATTAATTATGTAATTTTTAATGTTGTAAAGAAGAAATTCGTGAATAATTCAGATTAAATATATTATGGACATTAACAGAAAAAATTACGAACCATTTTTCATGGATTACCTGAATGGGAGAATGTCCCCTGATCAGGTTATTGAGCTAATGTCCTTTCTTGATGAGAACCCTGACCTTAAAATAGAGCTAAAAGATTTTGAAGAAATAAATGTTGAACCCGGTAAAATAAGATTTGAATCAAAAAGATCTTTAAAAAAGGCGTTTATTGTGAATGATTCAAACTTTGATGATCTTTGTATAGCAAGTCTGGAGGGTGATCTGACAAAAGAAGAAGCGACATTATTTCAAAATTGGCTGCAACAGAATCCTTTGAAGACCAGGGGGTTTGAATTATACAAAAAAACCCGTTTAATTCCTGAAAAAATTACATTTGATTTTAAATCAACGTTAAAAAAGAGCCCTGTTGTCAGAATTTTTACACCTGAATTTTGGGGATATTTTTCAGCGGCTGCCTCAATTATTATCCTTATGACGCTTTATATTTTCATTAGCAGACCTGGGGCTAATGAAGGCCCTGTAATCTCAGAAAACATGGCCGATACAACAAACACCGGAACGAAATCACAAACGAGTCCGGAATATCAAACCAAAACAGAAATTGAAAAAGAAATTATTCCTTATGATAAAACCGGCGATTCAAAACAGCATGAAATTAAACCCCGGAGTAATAATATTGTTGAAAAGCCGGTTATTGCACAAGATGTTAATATTGGATCTGATAAATCAAATCGTTTAATACAGCATGACACTATCGAATTAACCCTGAACAAAATTCAGCGAAAGGAAATTAATGCACTGCATGAAAAATCAATACTTGCCGCGTTGGTTCCTATAAAGGATCTTGAGGTTGTCGAAAACACCCATGAGTATTTAACCTTGTCACAAATGGCTGTAAAAACATTTAAAAGTGAAATATTAAAGGAGGAAAAAAACAATATAAATCCTGATAAATTTACACTTTGGGATATTGCTGATGCAGGCATCATGGGAATAAATAAAATAATCGGATGGGAAATGGAATTCGACAAAGAATATAATAATAATGGGGAAATAATTGCTTTTGCATTTTATTCAAATACAATTTCTTTTAACCATACAATGAACAAGTAATATTCCATTCGGAAAAAATAAGGTTTTTCAGGATAATACGTAGTTATTTTAAAACATTGGAACAATGGAATATTGGAATGTTGGAACGTTGGAACGTTGTTTTTAAAAATATGTTTCTTCACAATTTGTAAACTTAATATCATAATTACTAAAACTTAATGTGACTAAAATTCGAAATTTGGAACTCGCAATACATAAAAAATATAGCCACAAAGACACGAATAAATCACAAAGGACCTTTTCTATTCTAATAATGTTATAAGTTATAAGTTAAACGGTTACTATGCTTACATGGAGTTTTTTATAATTGAGTAAGTTGAGTTGATAAGTTATTGAATACCGCTTCACACTGCATCACTGTATCACTGCAACACAATTTT
>JADFUQ010000481.1 GCA_015222065.1 Bacteroidota bacterium | reverse complement strand
TACGCAAGGCAGATATACCATTCAGGGTGCAGGAGATGATAACCGGTATTAGTGTTGAAAACGGCGACAGGGTAAAAAAAGGAGAGGTGTTGGCTACACTTGAGAGTTTTACATATAAGCAAGCTCTTGCACGGGCAAATGAATCTATTGCCAAAGCCTGGCTTGAGATGGAGAGTTTCTTGCTGGGTTATAATTATAGTATGAATGATACTACGAATATACCTAAGAATATTCTCCATTCGGCTAAGATCAGAAGCGGATATAATAATGCTCAAACCGACCTCCGGGAAGCAGAATATAATTACAAGGCTACAATTATTCGTGCGCCTTTTGCCGGAATAGTAGCCGATCTGTGGGCACAGGAACATAATCATTCTTCAGGTTACGAGAACCTTTGCCGTCTTATGGATATCAGTCGTATGCGCACTGAATTTACCCTCCTGGAAACAGAGCTTTCGCAAGTAAAACTTAACCAGTTTGTTAGTGTGATGCCTCTTGCCAACGGCGATACACTAAGCGGAATAGTAACCGGAATAAACCCGAAAGTTGATCCAGGCGGACTTGTAAAAGTGACAGCCGTTGTAAACAACAGAGACAGAAAACTGGTTGAAGGGATGAATGTGAAACTTATTATACGCCGGAAAGTGCCCGGGCAACTGGTTGTTCCTAAAGAGGCAGTGGTGCTGCGGCAGGGGAAGGAAGTGGTATTTACTTATAAAGATAGAAAAGCCCTGTGGAATTACGTAACAACCGGTTTGGAAAACAGCAGCCGGTATACCATTGAATCGGGACTGGAACCGGGAATGGAAGTTATTGTATCAGGGAACCTTAACCTGGCTCACGAAACACCTGTAACCCGTGAGGATCAACCATCAAACCAAAAGTAAATACCGGTTTTGTTCTGCCGCAAAAATAATCGGGCATGAAAAATAAGAAATCATCCGTCTTTTCGGCATTTACAATGAATGTGCTGTTGGTTATCCTGGTAATTGCGGGAGTGGCTATAATTCCTTATTTACCTGTTAAGCTTAATCCCACACGTTCCCTTCCCTCAATAACGGTGAGTTATCAATGGCCGCTTGCATCTGCACAGGTGATTGAAATGGAGGTTACTTCCCGCCTGGAAGGGCTGTTTAATACCCTGCGTGGTGTAAGGCATATCACCTCACGCTCGGGGAATGGCAAAGGCAATGTTACTCTTGAACTGGATCCGGCGATCAATCTGGATCAGGCACGTTTCGAGGTAGCAAACAGGGTCAGGGAAATTGCATCACAATTGCCGGAACAGGTATCCCGTCCGCAAATTCACCTTAACCGCCCCGATGAAGGGTCCGAGATACAGTTGATGTCATACACCATAAATGCCAATACCAGTACACATTTTATCCACCGGTATGCCGGGCAGTATGTGCGTGTCCCCCTTTCCCTGGTAAATGGAGTACAGGATGTAAGAGTTTATGGCGCTACTCCGTATGCCTGGGAGATAACATACGATCAGGAGCTGCTTCACCGGCTAAATATCACTCCCGGTGAAATACGGCAGGCGGTACAGCAATATTTCAGCACCCTGGAGCTAGGTTGGGGGTATCTGGAAAAATCTGCTGCCGGCGATCCGGCACGTCCTTCATATCTTGTATTGCGTTCATTCAGAGGTGACTCCATTCCTTGGTCGGAGATACCTGTTGTTAACCGTGAACAGCGTATTATCCGGCTTACCGATCTGGCGGATATCCGGTTTCGTGAACAGGAACCAACCGGTTACTATCGTATCAACGGGCTAAACACTGTTAATATCTCAATTTATGCCGAGAAAAGGGCTAACCATATTCGCCTGGCAAGGGAGGTGGAAAAAACCATAGGTCAGATATGTGCCCGTCTTCCAAAGGGTTATTCGATGATCAAATCGGACGACTCCACACTTTTCTTAAAAAAAGAGCTTAGGAAAATTGGATACCGTACCCTGTTTTCAGTGATCATACTGTTATTGTTCGTCCTTGTGATCAGCCGTCAGTTCCGCTATCTTCTTGTAGTAGCAATAAGCCTGTTTGCTAATATTACGGTAGCCTGTATCTTTTATTACCTTTTCCGGCTCGAGATACACCTTTATACCCTTGCAGGTATCACGGTATCACTTGGAATTCTTATTGATAATACCATCATCATGGCTGATCACCTGCGGCATCATCATAACCGCAGGGTATTTATTGCTATACTGGCGGCTACCTTAACTACCGTGGGAGCATTAACAACAATCTTTTTTCTTGACGAGTCATTACGCGTAAACCTAATTGATTTTGCCAAAGTGATTATCATCAATTTGCTGGTTTCGCTATGTATTGCTTTGTTTTTTCTGCCGGCGCTGGTTAAAAAAATTTCCCTGGTTAAAAAGAGATCACGGTTTTTCTATCGGCGGATGCGGCGGGCAACCCGCTTCTCCGGTTTTTATCAGCGTACTATCCTTTTCCTGGTACGGTTTCGCTATGTCTGGCTAATCCTTGCTGTACTTGGGTTCGGACTGCCGGTGTATAAACTGCCGGATAAAATTGAAGGGGAACGTTGGTCTGCCAAACTGTACAATCACACCATTGGCAGTGAAACATATGTTCTTCACATGAAACCATGGATTAACAAAGTACTGGGTGGCTCGCTAAGACTGTTTACCCAGCATGTTTATGAGAAGAATTACTATTCCGAACCGCAACGGACCACTCTCTATGTGGTAGCATATATGCCCCATGGCGCCACCCTCACACAGATGAACAATATGTTCCGCGGACTGGAGAATTTTATGGCACGGTTCGAAGAAGTTGAACAATACCAGTCGCACATATATGGCAGCGACCGTGCGAGGATGATTATCTATTTCCGTAAAGAATTCGAAAACGGATACTTTCCGTATCAATTGAAATCAATGCTTGAACAGAAAGCAGTGATGACAGGAGGGGCTGATTTTCAGGTATATGGAGTAGGACGGGGATTCAGTAATATAATGCACGAAGGATATACGAATTCGAGCATCATTTTACACGGGTACAACTACGATGAACTGATGGGGTATGCCGGAATTTTGAAAAGAAAAATTCTCGAGCAGCCACGAGTAAAAGAGGTATTAATAAGGAGTCAGAATACCTGGTGGATTCAAAGAGCTGAGACAATTCGTTTTATGGACATCAATTCCGGGAAATTTTCAGGCGGTACGCCCAATCTCCGGTTGCTTTACCAAAGCTTATCGGAGCTGTCAGCCGCCCCGGTTCGTGTAACATCAGTGCCGCGGGGAGAAGATATAATACCGGTTATCCTGCGTTCGGAGGCTTCCCGTACCGATGACCGCTGGCTACTGTACCATTCTCCTGTTATAGCTGATACAGCCGGTTTTACAAAACTGGAACATGTTTCGACTGTCCGTACTGAAAAAGGAGAGGATCTTATTGCCAAAGAAGACCAGCAGTATATTGTTACACTGGCATATGATTTTATCGGTCCGGGGAAATTAGCACGCATGGTAGAAGAAAAAATGGTGGATGAAGCCAACCTTATACTTCCCCTGGGTTACCAGGCATCTCATCGTGAGTGGGGTTACTGGGGGTGGAAAAATGAGAGTAAACCATACTGGATCATCCTGCTTATTATCGGGATCATCTACGTGGTTTGTGCTATATTGCTCGAATCAACAGTACAACCTCTGGTGGTGATATCGCTTATCCCTCTCTCTTTTATCGGTGTTTTTCTTACTTTTTATATTTTCGATTTTAACTTTGATCAGGGTGGATACGCCTCTTTTTTATTGCTGAGCGGATTAGTTGTTAATTCGTCATTATATATTATCAATGAGTTGAATAACCTGCAAAAAACCAGACCGGCAGTACCACGGGTACACCTGTATATAACAGCTTTTCAGAGGAAGATCGTGCCTGTTTTCCTGACAGTTGTTTCTACGGTACTTGGGCTTGTGCCATTCCTCCTGGGCGGACAGGATGAGATATTTTGGTTTGCCCTGGCTGTCGGAACAATAGGGGGCTTGTTATTTTCTATACCGGGGTTATTTTTATATCTGCCGTTGTTTTTGAAAGGAATGGGGAAGAAAGAAGGCTCCTCCTACGCTAAGCTTCGGAGGACAAAGTAAGGCTAAGGAAAAAGAAGAGAATAAAGAAGATTTAGAAAATTAGTATAAATGAGAATTAATTAGTGCTTGTCCATAATGTTGGTATAAATTGATTTAAGAACAAGGAACACCGATTAACGATTTACGAAGTTGCTGAAAATCTGAAATCTAAAATCGTTAATCCTTGTTCGATATTCAGTTTGACTAAAACTTACTGACTTAATGGATAGATACTAAGTGAAGAATTCAATTAGTTTAAAAATATGCATTATGGTAAAGTTCCTTATACATCGTCCAGTTGCCGTGATCATGACCTTTATAGCTCTGGTATTGCTGGGTATAGCCGCTTCAACCAGGTTGCCGGTAGCTCTTATGCCGGATATTCAGGTGCCTGTGATCACTGTTCAGGCAGAGCGTAAAAACACTTCGGCACGTGAGCTGGAAAGTACGGTTGTTACTCCTCTTCGCCGGCAACTGTTGCAGGTTAGTCACCTGGATGATATCAACAGTGTAACCCGGAATAACCAGGCTGTTCTGAAGTTAAAGCTTAATTATGGAACCGATGTGAATTACGCGTTTATTGAAGTAAACGAGAAGATTGATATGGCAATGGCGGGTTTACCCAGGGATGTTCCCCGCCCCAGGGTAATAAAAGCCAGCGTAACAGATATACCGGTGTTCTACCTGAACATCTTCAGGAAGGATCAGGGCGGGGGGACTTTGCCGGGGGATTATTTCCTGGAGCTTAGCGAATTCGCGGATGCCGTGATACGAAAACGTATTGAACAACTGCCCGAGGTGGCTATGGCTGATGTAACGGGTTTGGCTTATCCCGAGTTATATATTCGCCCTGATAAGGGAAAGATGGCTGCTTTGAATATAACCGGGGATGATATCCACAATGCTTTGCGGCAACAGAATCTACCGCCGGGAAATTTACTGGTGCGTGAAGGTCATTACCTTTACAAAATGCGCTTTTCTTCCATGATCCGTACACCGGCCGATGTAGGCAATATATATCTTAAAGCCGGTAACAGGATCTTAAAATTGAAAGAGGTGGCTGAAGTCGGGATACAGCCACAGGACAGGCATGGCATGTTCCTGTCTGACCGGCGACCGGCTGTGAGTCTTGCCATTATACAGCAAACCGATGCCCGTATGGCTGATCTGAAGGATGAAATTTCCGGGTTAATGGAACACTTCAGGGAAGATTATCCACAGATCGGTATGGAATTGGTGCGCGATCAATCGGCAATACTGGATTACTCTATATCCAACCTGAAAAAAAGCCTTTTACTGGGCGCTGTCCTGGCATTTCTGGTTATGTTCGTTTTTTTAAGAGATAGACGGTCGCCCTGGTTAGTTGGTATCAGTATCCCGGTGGCTTTGATCATCAGCCTGCTGGTTTTTCATCTGGCAGGATTATCCATCAATATTATTTCACTTTCCGGGTTAATACTCGGGGTGGGGCTGATGATAGATAACTCAATAATCGTGATAGACAATATTACCCAGTTCAGAGACCGGGGAACTCCGGTTGATGAAGCATGTGTGCTGGGAACCAATGAAGTCATAAGACCATTGATCTCCTCAGCGCTTACCACATGTGCCGTATTCGTTCCATTGATTTTCCTGAGTGGCATAGCCGGCGCTCTTTTCTTTGATCAGGCAGTGGCTGTTTCTACAGGACTGTTTGTTTCGCTTGGTGTGTCCATTACTCTGCTTCCTACGTTGTATTTTGTTTTGTTCAGGAATAAAAAACCGGATAAAGATTATGATTCTGCCTCTTCCACACGTCTGGAGACTTTTTATGAATCGGGTTTGAGTATGGTATTCCACCATAGAGGTCGCTTATTGCTTACTGCCGGGGTTCTTGTATTACTGGGAGGTTTCTTATTCATCCGGATGCCGAAAGATACCATGCCTCAACTTCCACAGAACGATCTTATTACTTCTATAGATTGGAATGAAAATATTACCCTGGAGGAGAATCTGGAAAGGGTTAGTCAATTAACGGGAACCCTTACAGAACAAACGGAATTTACAAACAGCTACCTTGGCGAACAGCAGTTTATCCTGCAACGGAAAGAAGAGAAAGATCAGGCGGAAGCGGAAATCTATTGGAAAACTACAGGGGGCAGCGCTTTGGTTACCCTCAAACAACAAATTGCGGAATACTTAACGGAGAAATATCCGGCTGCCCGGTATGAATTCCATACCCCGGAAACGGTATTTGAACAATTATTTTCAACGGATGAACCACTGGTAACAGCCCGGGTTACCCTGTTCGGGAAGAGTGAAGCCCCTGAATACCCTGCCATGAACCGGTTGATTAACACTTTTGAGTCACAGTTGGAAACAGGCAGAATACGTCCGCTTCCCATACAGGAATACCATGTTATCCAGGTACTTCCTGAACGAATGTTACTATACGGGGTTTCATATACAACCCTGGTTAACAGTTTACAAACCGCTTTCCACGAGCGGGAAATTGACATTGTACGGTCAGGGAACCGCTTTATACCAATTGTTATTCAAGGCAGGGAGAATAATATTGACGAGGTGCTGAATTCTACACGGCTTCCGAACGCGCAGGGAGAACATATACCGGTAACAGCGCTGGTTAACATTTACCGGGAGCAGGATTACAAACAGCTTTACGCCGGGAAGCAGGGTGAATTTGTTCCCCTTCAAATGGATTTTGAACCGGAAAATGCCGGGCCGGTAGTATCTCTGTTGCGTGAAACAATAGACAATAATTCCGGTCTGGATGTTTTATTCACAGGACGTCTGTTCACTTCAAAAAAGCTTATTCGTGAGATGATACTGGTACTATCATTATCGTTGTTGCTGTTATACTTTATTCTTGCCGCGCAGTTCGAATCACTCACTCAGCCTTTTATTGTATTGCTTGAGATACCAATTGACCTTGCCGGATGCCTGTTGTTGCTTCTTTTGTTCGGGGCTACAATAAATATCATGTCACTTATCGGGATGATAGTGATGACGGGGATCATCATTAACGATTCCATACTGAAGGTAGATACTATCAACCATTTACGTCCTGACCTCCCTTTACATGAGGCTATTCGTGTGGGTGGAATTCGCCGGTTAAAGCCAATTTTGATGACCACTATAACCACCATCCTGGCTCTGATGCCATTCCTGTTTGGCTCAGGTCTGGGTGTTGCCCTGCAGCGCCCCCTGGCTCTGACTGTGATTGGTGGTCTGGCACTGGGAACACTGGTAAGTCTCTATTTTATTCCCGTGGCTTATAGCTGGCTGTACCGGAAGGATCGGAAATCGGAGGAATAAGTTTTGAGGTTATTTGAGAAAGTTCCTTTAAATCAACTATTTAATAATTATATTGAAACAATACATCAAAAAACGTCAAATGTGGCTTGTGCAAAGGCCAAAGCAGTTTTTTTAATTGCAATATCCAGGCTTGATACAGGTTATGGAACTGCAAAACCAACATTATAGGTATAAAATCATTCAAATGTCAATTATAAACAAAAAACTAATAACCACTTTTTAGTGTGGGTTCAATATTTATTTCTTGGAAATATAAATCTTGAAGTTCCTGATTATTTAGAGGATTTCCAATTAATTTGATTTTTCCTTCAGTATCAATTAAAAATGTTAATAAATAATTATCTAACATAAATAATTCATTAACATTTACGAAATCATTATTTACATCAATAAATATTGGAATATCTGTAGAAATATCTGGGAAAATAATTTTCATAAAATATTCATAATCACTCGGATGAATAATAAAAATAAAATTCACATAGTCAGGATTAGATTTTTGAATTATCTCTTCTTCCCATATTCTTAATGCTTGAATACATGTATGGCAATTCCCATCCAGCCATGATATTATTTGGCACTTATGCAAATTTGAATAAAAAAACTCTGGTAAAGAGATGCTGTCAAAATTTTTTACACTATCTGGTAAAATTAATTCTGATTTATATAATCTTTCAACAGTTCTATTTATATACTTTTTATATTTTCTTTTTTCTATGTAGCTACAACCCGAAGTAATACTTAATAGTAATAATATGGAAAAAATCTTATTCAGAGTCATATGTATTTTTTAAAATAAATGATTCAAACACTTAATAATACATTATTTTCAAACAAATTAGTAGAATTCTTTCAGGTCATATGTAATAAAACTCATTTCCTGATCAAAAGTAAATGCAATTAATCTCTGTTTTTCTCTATCGAGAACAAATGAACAAATACTATGGTCAAGAATAATTCTTCTTAAAGGTACTCCTGACCAATCGAACATAAAAATTTCATTTGGGTAATATAAGACTATATTGTTATCAACCAAACTAAAACCTTGGTGTCCATGATAAAGAACATAAATATATTTATCATCAAAACGAGGATGACTAAAATAACCATAATACCTTTTATTTTTCAACTGCAATTGTTCTTCAAAATTTATATTATCAGGTCCAATCCTGGTGATTACATTGTTTTCATAGTTTAGATCATAAATTGATAAAATATCAAAATAAAGATAAGCAACAACCATTTTATTAATTTTATGATTTATACAAGCAAAAATTCTGGGGAGGCTCGATGAATACTGGGTTTTATAATTAATTGGTTTCTTTGCAATTAGGTTACTGCCAAAACTAATAATTTCTTTTCCGGATTGATCGAAGTATAAAATCAGGCTGTCTTCAGGGTGAGGAATGCCATACCATTCTTCTTTATTATTAATTACTAAATCATAAATCGGATAATGTTTTTGAGGAAAAGATATAGAGTAAGGTTCATATGTGGAATCGCAAAGGATACTGTCAATTTTATATTGCCATAAAATATTTTTATCCCAATTAATTATATTAATTATTCTATTTTCTTTATCAATTGCGTGCGTACCCACTTGGGATATTTCATTTGGCCCTTTTCCCCTTGGACAAAATGACTTTATTAGGTTAAGATTATCTTTATGGAACAATGAGATATAATTATCGGTCGTATGTGAATCAATAACAATTAAAAATGTATCGATTATCTCAAGGTTTGCAATTCTGTAAAATTCACTTATGTTAAGACTTTTAGATTCTAATTTTATCTCTTTTTTAAAAGAATTAAACATAGTATTGTCAAGCTTGGATTCATGACAAGCTGAAGTTAAAACACATATTAAAAAGAGAAATGCATAATTTCTGAAAAAATAAATTTTCATAATATTTTGTTTTAAGAAAGCGCAGTATCATTGCTATGATACTGCGCTTAGATTAATTACTCAGGCACTAATTTACATGATCTTGTAACAGGCATTATGGAATTTGGCACGTGATCACCACAAGGGTTACATAAGTAACAATCTTCGTTCTGGTACAGTAAACAACTCCACATGCAATCATTCGTTGTAGAGCGACCTAATGGAATAATTGCATTTATATTCTGTTTCATTAAATCCGATGTTCCACGAGCATTACTTTCACTTATAATACTACTTCCAATAAATATAAAAACTAATAGTATTAAAGTTGTATATATTAATTTTTTCTGCATGATTATTTTATTTTTAGATTTTTAACTTTAATTATTAATCCAAATAAGTTTGAGTTTTATATCTTTGCCCCCAAGGAGGGAGCTACCAATGTTGAAGTTTGAATGTAAACTGCTTTGGTGTTATGTAGTTTTCTCCTTTCATTATTCTTTTATCCATGTTTTAGGTTACGTGTTGTCTAACCTAAGTTTTTACTATCTTTCTTCATTCGAATTTCATCCTTCTAAAGAGTTATAAGTTAAACGTTATATGTTAAATGTTTACTTCATGTAAAGCGCTCTCACTTCTCTCTCTACATACTACATACTATTTACTTTTTACTTCTTCCTTCCGGCTTCCAGCTTCGAACTTCCACCTTTTATTTTCATCCTTCCAGTGTGTCTTATCAATGCCTGATTATTAATCAATGCAATCAGGCAAACTTGCCCTACACTTTTCTTAACACCCCTGTACCAATAATTATTTTCCGGAATATCGGGTTAGTGATGTTTTTATCTTCACAATAAAAATACAAAAAAACCAAACACGAGTCAAGAGGCTCTGAAACAACACAACTTCAATAATTAGCGGGGGGGTAAAGGGCTATATGTCAGCAATATAAATACATTATGATTTATTTGCTAACATTGAAAAGATGTTGAAGAACATATGAAATGGTAAATAATAATGAATTTTGCCGGCTAAAGCCCATTTTGATGACCATTATAACCATCATCCTGGCTCTGATGCCTTTCCTGTTTGGCTCAGGATTGGGTGTTCCCCTGCAGCGCCCCCTGGCTCTGACTGTGATTGGAGGACTTGCACTGGGAACGCTGGTAAGCCTTTATTTTATTCCCATGGCTTATAGCTGGCTGTACCGGAAGGGTCGTGATTCGGAGGAATAAATTTTGGGCTTATTTATCATACTTACAAAGAGAATCAGAAATGAATAAGAATTTTTGTAAATTTGAAATAAAAAAGCATGGGACACAAATCAATAAAATATGAGCTTATAGAGTGGTTAACAAAACTTGAGGATCCTGATACAATAGCTTACCTTAAAGTTGTGAAAGATTCTAACTTTTCAGATAGAAACTGGTGGTGTGATTTAACTGATGAGCAGAAAGCAAGAATAGAAAGGGGTTTGAGAGATGTTGATTCTGGAAGAATAATATCACATAATGATGTAAAAAAGAAATATGGCTTCTAATTTCAAGATTTTCTGGACAGAAGAAGCAATAATAAATCTTGAGGATATTCTTGACTATTTGAGCTACAAATGGACTAAAAAAGAAATTGATAACTTTAAGCTAAGACTCTCAAAACAAATAGCCCTGATACAAAAAACCCCAAAGTTATTCCCATTATCTGATTATAATCCCAGATTAAGAAAAGCTGTACTGAGTAAGCATACGACAATTTTTTATGAAGTAAAAGATTATGTAATCTATTTGGTATATTTATTTAACAATAAACAAAATATTGACAAGATTAAATAAAACACAACCGCACAACAATCTATAATGTTAACACTTAATAATTCTAATCCTGTGTCCTTTTATCGTATTGCTTGAAATACCAATTGACCTTGCCGGATGCCTGTTGATGCTTCTTTTGTTCGGGGCTACTATAAATATCATGTCACTTATCGGGATGATCGTGATGACGGGGATCATCATTAACGATTCCATACTAAAGGTAGATACGATCAACCATTTACGTCCTGACCTGCCTTTACATGAGGCTATTCGTATGGGTGGAATTCGCCGGCTAAAGCCCATTTTGATGACCATTATAACCACCATCCTGGCTCTGATGCCTTTCCTGTTTGGCTCAGGATTGGGTGTTGCCCTGCAGCGCCCCCTGGCTCTGACTGTTATTGGAGGACTTGCACTGGGAACGCTGGTAAGCCTTTATTTTATTCCCATGGCTTATAGCTGGCTGTACCGGAAGGATCGGAAATCGGAAATAATTAATCATTAAGGTCAAGTATAAACGATTAGGTTCAACAAGGGTAGTAAATATTTACCATCATATTGACATATATGAAATATATATAAGTTTACATATCTACAATCGTTGTAAGTAATGTAAGATAGGCGTTTGGAAAATTATGATACTGAAAAAATTGTAGATAATTGATTCAATTTGTATCTTTGATAATATGAAATTGATAAACAAACATATTGATAAGCTAAAAACACTTTGTAAAAAACATAAAGTTGCTGAATTGTATGTTTTTGGTTCAATATTAACTGATAGTTTTTCCCAGGATAGCGATATTGATTTTTTAGTACGATTTTCAGGAGTGAATCTAATAGATTATTTTGATAATTATATGGATTTTATGGAAGCTCTTGAAAAATTGTACAAACATGATATTGATTTAATAGAAATCCAAACAGTAAAAAATCCGATACTAAAAAGGTCAATTGATAGAAATAAAGTAAAAATTTATGGACGAATCGATTCAAAAATGGCTGTTTGATGTTAAAGATGCAATTTCTGAGATTGAAGGGTACTTTGTAAATTACCCTATGGATTTTAATAAGTATAAAAATAACACATTATTAAAAAGAGCGGTTGAAAGAGATTTAGAGATAATTGGAGAAGCTGTTAATCGCATATTAAAAAAGCAATCTGATTTTCCTATTAAAAATGCAAAACGAATTGTTGGATTAAGAAATCAGATTATTCATACTTATGATAGCATTTCTGATGAAAACATCTGGGCGATATTATTAAAACACATTCCATTATTAAAATCTGAGATTGATAGATTAATCAACAAGGAATAATACACTACTTACAACACTTAAGTATCATTTTCGGCGATAGCCGAATAGGTGCTCTTTGTTGAACTAAACCGCATTTTTTATAAGGTAAATCACTACTGAATTTACAAAAATCACCATCTTGGCGCTAATACCTTTCCTGTTTGGCTCAGGTCTGGGTGTGGCCCTTCAGAGCCCCCTGGCTCTGACTGTTATCGGCGGACTGGCACTTGGAACGCTGGTAAGTCTCTATTTTATTCCGGTGGCTTTTAGCTGGTTGTAAGGGAAGGAACGAATTATAAATCTATAATATTCATACTAAAATATCTCGGTATTATTTTTTTGAAATATTCCTCTTTATATTGCGGGAAAAAATCTGGAACAAACAATAGATTGATTCTCATTTTGCTATCCATAGTAAAAATTACTGGATGCTTGTTTAATTCCTCTGGTAATCCAATATCCATACAAAATTGGCTGTTTTTGATATAAGCAGATGCATTCTCTGCATATTCTTCAAATGATTTTTCATTTCGAAAATGTCCTAATAGTAAAATATTGTCTTCTCCAATACTCTTACCAATTTGATCAAAGTATAGAAGACAATCCTCTATACAAGGGCTACAATTTCCTTCAGAAATATACAGAATTAATTTTTCATTATCTCTTACGTGTTTAACTATAGAATCAGGACTTTTAGTTTCGACAAGATAATTGTAATTTATTAACTTCTTTAAATTACTAATTTGTATGGAATCGCTTTGAAGTATATATTCATTAGAATTGCAGATTTTGTTGAAAATATTTTTAGTTTCCTTTAAATGATATAGTAAAAATATATTAAGTCCAAATAGTAGAATAATTAAAAAATATAAATATTTCTTTTTCATAATATCAAAACAGTTATTTAAAAATTTCCTTTAAACTGTATCGGCGGATAACGCCTTCCTCTGCCGCATTTACTGCATATAAATATTTATCATCCTGAGTAACTGCGTAACAATCTATAGGTTCATCGAATGTGCACTTTGCAACAGGTTTACCAGACCAATCAAATATATGTATTTCTGTATTAAGAGTAGATCTATGGTTCCCTAAATTAGATATTTTTTCGTTGTACATTTCAGCATAAATGTATCTATTTGATACTCTTAAATCGCCCATGAAAAAAGTAATATAATGTCTTATGTCATATTCTCCACCAATCATTTTTACAGATGAAATATTTTCATCTTTTGGCGAATCTTTATAAATAAGTTCAATATAGCTCTTCGATTTAATATTGTAAATACGAATTTTTTTAAAATAATAATAAGCTGATACTAACTTTAACCCATCTGGTTTTATCCCCAGGCGTTGAATGTAAATCCTCGATTTATCATAATTTGACATTCCTACATAATTGTCAGGATATTTTATAAAAGAACTTTCTTTTTGGCTATGCACATTAAATGCAAAGACTTCAGAATTGATTTCTTCATTACTTGCGTGTCCGTATAATATTGAATCTCCATCATAAACCAGTTGAAATGTATGTGATAACTTATGAGGAAAATCAATTTCCCGATAAGGTTTCCAGTTGTCTTGATGAATATCTCCACAATTGAAAAACCGAACACGTTTTAGTCTATCTAGTAAAATTAGATTTTTATGAGCTCCTACTGAAAATGTACCACTTGCTATACGGATAAAATCTTCTGGCCCCTTACCTTCATTCCCGTATCTTTTTAAGTACTTGCAGTCTGGCAATTGAAAGAATTCAAGTTTCTTTTTCCCAGATACTTGTAGTACAATTAAAATAGAATCAGAAATGTGCATTACATCAGGGTCCAATAATATTGGGGGTATAGTTATTCTTTCACCTTCTAATAAAACGTTTATTGGAAAATTTTCAACAATAATAGTATTTTCACTTTGTTGGTGTGATATACATCCGAAAGTAAACAGAAACAGGTATAGAAATAAACAAAAATTTCTCATAATGGAATATTTTTTAGGTTAAAAAGAGGTAAGGGTTTAGATATCCCTTACCCCTTCTATATTTAAATGTTATTAGCATAAAAGTTAATTCATATTAACTGTTTTAAAAATAACAATTATGTTTTACACCGGATTAACCGGACATTTACCATCATGTCTTCCAACGCCTATTGAATTCTCCTTATAGGTACATAGTACACAACGCAGTACACTTGAACCTTCTTGATACTGAGTTTGAGACCAACAATTAGATCCACCAGATGCACTTGCATTTTCAAACATTTGTATTTTTGGTAAAAACTCATTGAATGAGTTGTTTGATTTTGTGGTGTATAAGTTCATTATAATAATTATAACAACTCCACATACAAAAAGTATTTTTTTCATAATAAATAGTTTTACAAATTAGAAATGTATTTTAATTATAATGTTATAGTTAATTATTTATCTTTGCCCCCGGGGAGGGAGCTACCAATGCTGAAGTTTGAATTCCACTTGTTTTAGTGTTATGTAGTTTTCTCCTTTCATTATTTTTTTGTTACCCACCTACGCTTCGCTTCGGAGGGCAAGAGGGTTATCCACCTTCGTTACCACTACGGTGGACGAAGCGTGTTACGAGTTATGTCTATCAATGCCTGATTATTAATCAATGCAATCAGGCAAAACTACCAACATAGCTAAACCAATAATTAAAATCCGGGAAATTGGTTTAGTGATGTTTTAATCTTCGTAATAAAAATACAAAAAAATCAAACACGTGTCAAGAGGCCCTGAGACAACACAACTTCAATAATTAGCGGGGGGGGTAAGTGATTGTAAAACAGCAGAATAAATGAGTAATTAATTATTTGTCAACATTGAAAAAATGTTGAAGAACATATGAAACGGAAAAAATATTGAGTTATAATTAACCAGTCAGCAGTCAACAATCCACAGTCGGCAATTGGCAGTCTGCAGTCCTCAGTTGGCAAAAGTTGGCAAAAGGCAGTTGGCAATCGGCTTATAAATACTAAGTATAATGAGATTAGCATAAAATTTTAGTCATTTTGAATTTTAGTCATTCCAACCTTTTTATGCTGAGCGCAGTCGAAGCAAAGACACTGAATAGTTGCAAATAATGAAATTATCGGCATTTTTAGATACTATTTTATAGAACAACTCCACTTTAATAAAAGTTTGTTTCTGATTTATTGTTTTTACTTACTATTTTTGTCCAAATTATCCAGTATGCTTATCTACAAATTCGGCGGTTCTTCACTTGGTAACGCGGAAGGTATCCGTAACATTACTGATATTGTAAAGAAAGCTCCTGAAAACCTTGTTGTAGTGGTATCTGCCCTTGGTAAGACAACCAATGCACTCGAAAGGGTTGTTAAACATCAACTGGATGGAAATCTGACTAAAGCCGGGAAGGAACTCGAAACCATCAGACAATTTCATCAAACTATTGTTACCGGTCTTTTCGGTTCAACGGATAATGAAACAGGAAAAGAACTGAACAACTCATTCCGTGATTTGGGGGAATTTATAAAAAAGGCTCCTTCATCCGGTTATGACCAGACTTATGATCAGATCGTTTCAAGGGGTGAACTGTGGTCAACCCGAATTATTGCCTTTTGGTTAATGAAAAATGAGATACCGGTCAGGTGGATGGATATCCGGGAGTATTTAAAAACTGACAATATTTTCAGGGATGCGCATGTTGACTGGCAGGTGTCGGGCAGTCTTATTCTTAAAGAATTCAACAATCCCGGCTCCGAGAGATTGATAACCCAGGGATTCATCGGTAGTACTACCGGCGGGTTGTCCACTACCTTAGGCAGGGAAGGATCAGATTATACCGCGGCTGTTCTGGCTTATGTGCTTGATGCCAAAAAGGTGGTGATATGGAAAGATGTTCCAGGTGTGATGAGTGCCGATCCTGCTATTTTTCCTGATGCTGAGAAACTGGATGAGCTGTCATACCATGAGGCGCTTGAAATGGCTTATTACGGCGCTAAAGTGATCCATCCTAAAACGATCAAACCTCTTCATAACAAAAATATTCCTCTGTATGTAAAATCTTTTCACTCACCGGATGAACCCGGAACTATCATTCACCTGGTTGATCATCCGCTGGATCTTGTACCGGTTTATGTTATCAAACGTGACCAGATACTTGTGTCTGTGGCACCAAAAGACTATTCGTTTATTGTAGAAGAAAACCTTGGAAAGATATTCAGTCTTTTCAATATTTACCGTATCAGCGTAAACCTGATCCAGAATTCCGCGGTAAGTATAACTATGTGTGTAAATCAGACTAACGGACAGGTTTACAAAGTTATTAATGAGCTGAAAAAGGATTTTGTGGTACGGTTCAATGAGGACGTTGATCTGGTTACAATACGATATTATAACCGGGAAGCTATTGATAAAATGACACGCGGCAGGAAAGTTCTTCTGGAACAAATGAGCCGCCTCACAGCACAGTTAGTGTTGAAGTAGGAAAAGTTACGGGTTAACGGGTTTCGTGTTACGGGTTCTTGTTGACTTGCCAGCAACCAGCAACCAGATACCAGCAACCAGTTCAGCTATTTCCTGTCAAAAAAGATATTCTTTGACAATGCTGAGAGGGGTATTCCGTAAGCAATTCGTGTATCTTTACCAAGCAATTCAAGTTCCAGGATTGCCTGTCCTGCCGAGTAAAGGATCCGGTTATCAATCCGGTGATCCATAGCTACGCTTACTGCTGATCCCATTGCAATTCCCAGGTCGCCGGTATTAAAAACACATGGAATATCAGGGTGCTTGTCTTTTTCAGCACAATCTTTATGCCCGCACATACCGCAATTCAATTTAAGCGATTGGATGCTTGTACCCATCATTACAAGCACTTCAGACTGGAGTACATTTCCTGCATCTCTCTCAAAAAAGTACTGACCCTTACGTTTTCCGATCTCTTTCATTTTATCTGCAATTACCTGCAGTTCTTTACCATCAGCCAGTGCCAGTGAAATATAATCCCGTCCCCGTGCTTTGGGCGCGGTTCGTGCTGCAAGGATCATCTTCTTTGCAATATTTATTACACTTTCCGACTTAAACTGTTCTTCTTTAAGAATAGACATATAATTGGAGTTTAATAATTGATTAATAAGTATTAAAAATCACAAAAGACAAGCACCAAAATACAAATAAATCTCAATGACAAAAATCTCAATATTCAAAGCTGTTTCAGTAATTTGATAATTGATATTTGGTATTTATTTGTTATTTGTTATTTGATGCTTTATTTACGAGAATGCTTGACTTTATGGACAGATATTAATTAGATTCTAATCCGAAGGGCACATAAAACGCGGCTTTATAACTTCTGGCGTTGCCATTTTCATCAAGAATTTCATATGCCAGCATGATAAAATACACTTTTTTATAAAGGTTAAAGGTTACGGGATCAAAAAACCAGTCTTCAAGGAACTGAACTTTTGCTACTTCGGCTCCGTCAGACTCAGCTTGTTTTTCGATCTCTTTTACCTGTTTTACAGACATTGGATCATCAGTGTAATAATCATATGCTTTAACTTTTCCGGCATAAATCGCTTTATAAACTTCATCAACAAGTTTTTCCCTGTCAAGTCCTTTCAGACATGTTTCAGTCCATTCGTCAGCAGGATCGGGATTTTTAATAACCACATCGTACCTGATGGATTCAGCAATTGTTTGAAAGTTTAATAGAGTTGTGTCCTTCAGGGTTTTAGCCTTTCCTGTAACAGATGGTTCACCATCTTTTTGCTTGCAGGCTGTTATGCCGGCAATTAGCAGAATCATTATCAATATTCTTTTATGCATAAGTATTGGAATTTAATTTAGAGTCTGTCTATAAAGCAAGTAAAAATTGATTTAAGAACAAGGAACACCGATTAACGATTTGCGAAGTGGTTGAAAATCTGAAATCTAAAATCGTTAATCCTTGTT
>JADFUQ010000480.1 GCA_015222065.1 Bacteroidota bacterium | reverse complement strand
TTTGAGGGTTACACCATCCCTGTCACTATCTTCTTCTATTTCAGGATGAGTACCGGTAATAAAAACTCTGCCCTGTCCATAATCAAATGCGAGAATTGCTGGTTGATTGACTGCACTGTATTTTCCTAAAATCGTTACTTCAGAAGTTTTTGGTTTAAGTACCGGACCCCAATAATAGAGAATCCACTGGGGGGTAGAAATGGAATGAGTTATAGCATGCACAGTATCTACAATATTCACCTGGCACATTCCGCGTTGTGGATAGGGTACTATGGAGTCAATAGTTCCTTCAGCGCTCCCCTGGAATAGACCCAATGGTGTCATCGAAAGTTGATTACCCTGCCAAATCACGGTTTCACTGGCAAAGTATGCCCCTCCGCAAATCCCTATATAACTACCACCATCGTTAATAAAATTTTTAATTTTTTTCTTTCCGTCCTGAGATAAATCTTGGGAATACCGGTACATATCTCCGCCAGGTATACAAAGTAATTTAAAATCATTCAGACCTTTTTCATTTATATATTCAGAATTTACCAACTCAACAGTATAACCCATCCATAAAAACATATTTTGTGCAGCTATAACAGATTCTTCCCAGCAACCACTATCAGAATAAAGTGCAATATCAGCACTTAAAAAAGTAGTTTCTTCATTTTCACAAGCAATCATTTGCAGTGAAATAACAATAAGAATAATAAGTTTCGTTGTCATCGTTAATCAATTTAATTTCACTATCTTAATTATCGGTTTTCCACAGTGGCAATATATTCATGTTTTTTTCAAGATAGTTTATTAGTTAATAATCATGCTCATCAGCTAACATTGGCACAACAACAATCAAAGTTTATCATTAATAATAAATAAATCGACCTGTCTGATAAGGTAGAACCATTTTATAGAAAAATAATATTCAAGAAATACTGAGAGTCAAATGCTGAGCCTATTTCAGGAATTCTGTAAATTCCTGAACTGTGTTGGGGTCATACCTGTATGCTTTTTAAAAGCGGTATTAAACACGGATTTCGAGTTAAAACCGGTTTCATAAAGAATTTCCAAAACCGTTTTTCTATAAGAGTTTTGCTCTGACAGTAGTTTTTCACTCTCTTTAATCCGGTAGGAATTGATAAAATCGAAGAAGTTTTGGTTGAAACAAGTGTTCAGTATTTGCGATAGGTGATGAGGAGGGATCGATACTTTTTCTGCAAGTTCATCCAGGCTAAGAGATGGTTCCAAATATGGTTTTTCAGATTTTATTTGCCGGATCAATTTATCCTTATAATCATCTTTTACCACATCAGCTAATAAAGTCTTTTCATATTTTAGTTTGGCTTGATTTTTACTGGAGCCTGAAAAAATAACAGGCTGTTTAAGGCCTTTAAGGAACATGATACTAATAAAAGTAAGAAATGCTACCTCAGCTACTATGTATAATATCCATCCGCTATAATCCGTAAGTGCAAGCCACAAAATATAGTTAAGGAGCCTGAGAGACTTCCATCCGGTTAATCCCAAAACAACAAAGGTTAACCATGATAAATTGATATGTTCAATACTGGAATAAACGTTTTTTATTTCAATTCGATATTTCTTCAGAATAATCAATGAAGCTATTACATAACTATAAAACTGAACATTATCCAAAATGTAAAAAATGTCACTCTCGGGAGAAGTAAAACGATTACCTGTTTCTAATATCTCTCTTAATGTATCGGCACTGTTAAGGAGGAATTTGTATAAAACTAAAATGCAGAAGAATACAAATGGGATAAAATGGAACAAATACACTTTCCTAAATCTAAAATCACTTTTTGTCACAGACAATATATACATAAACAATACCGGCATATACAGGTAGCGAAAAGGAAAATCGATATAAAACAGTTGGGGGGAAGCAGAGAAAATTATATTTCTTAACTCCTGGAAATGGGAAAGGACTCCACCGATTTCCGTTACAGCAATAGTGAACAAAAAAACAATAAGGATATTGTTACTTTGTCGCTTATTGTTTTTCTGAGTTAGTAAATAGAATGAAAAGAAAAAACACTGAAAAATAATAATTAAATGAAATATGGTTTTAATGTTATGCCACATGATTTTTTATCTCTTTCTGAAAATGCGATAAATGATTCAGATTCAAAATTATGGTATCTTTCAGATTTATACAAGTAAGAACCTTACTTTAATTAAAAAAATTCGCTGTTATAAACCTCAGCATGAATTTCAGGACCTGGCTCAAATCGATAAATTGTAAAATTGGCTTCTAATTGTCTAAGTTCAAATGCGGGCATTAAATTATCATTCTTTATCTTTTTCGAGGTGGACTATTACTATTCCAAATATCAACATGTAGTTTCCAATTAAAAATCTAATCAGAATATTTAAAAACGGAGTTTGCCACAAAGAGATAGGCGCTCCTGAAACCAGGATTATTGCATTGACATGCATGTTCTGACGCCCCGGGACTATGATCTCAAACCCGGTATTTGAACTAGTGGTCAAACTCCGCAAGACTAATATAATAAGAAATTATCTGTAA
The DNA here is from genome assembly GCA_015222065.1 of Bacteroidota bacterium. Classification (GTDB taxonomy): domain Bacteria; phylum Bacteroidota; class Bacteroidia; order Bacteroidales; family VadinHA17; genus JADFUQ01. Next base: position 2,560 of record JADFUQ010000480.1, on the reverse strand, counting down.
TACAAAAAAATATTTCTATTGGTAATCCGGAACCATGTCAATATACGCCGTATTAATTAGATGGTTATCCTGGATTTCAAGTTTTTTCATCAGGTTTTGCACGGTTTGTAGTGCTTCATTTTTACTTATCTTATCCTGCATCACAAATTCAAGTTCAATAAAATTTCCAAGGTCTTCAACCTGGTCAAAGTGGATTCGGGTATGACCTATTCTATATAAAGTACGTTGTTTTTTAATGACTCCACGAACTCCAAGGGAGGAAGATAGGATATTTTTCAGGCTCTCCGGTTCATTTGTCACGGATATCTCGTATTGTGACACCTTCGGTTCATTTAAATCAGTCCTCATATAGTAAATAAGTTCTCCTGATCCGGAATCGAAAATACGAAGTTTTAATCTGCCTTTGGAAATTTTAAAGAATATATCCTCTTGCCATATCTGTTCAGTGGGAATATCACATAAGGTTTCTGCAATTATTTTTTGCCGGTTAAAATCGCTCGCCCGTGCTTTAATTTCTATGTTTACTGCCATATGGAAGATTAATAAGCTAAACTTATTTTTGTATCAGTAGTTTCTTTGTAGCTCTGAAATCACCTGCTTCAATTTCGTAGATATATATACCATTGGAGAGTCCCTGTGGATTCCATATTACAGAATGCTTTCCTCGTTCCTGAACACTGTTTACTAGTGTTGCCACTCTCTCACCGAGTATATTATAGATATTTATCCTAACCAGCCACTTCCCTGGCAATTCATACGGGATAGTGGTTACGGAACTTACCGGGTTAGGTATGTTCTGTCCAAGGTTAAAGCCATATGATCGGTTTCCATCAGGAACAGTGAGACTTAATAAAGATTCAACATTCTCATCAATCCAAATAACCCTGTCCGCAGTCCAGTCTTTCAGATATTCAATTTCGTCAGAATAGCTCTGGAGGTGGTCAATCGGATCGGTTGGAGGGAACCATCCGTCCCCGGGCAATTTTGGGTCACCCGGTCCGATCCATATTTCAAAATTTCTTTCTTTTGCTTCATCAAGAGTGTCAGCAACAGCATCAATATAATGATGAAGGTTATCAATATGGAGGATATCCTGTCTGTAGTCCCACCACCTGTCGATAATAAGCTGTACAAATGATGAGTCATGCATAAGTTTTCTCCACCAGAATGGAACCTGAAAACCATCACCGGCTTTAAAATCTGCATCTTCAAGGAAAAATCCCAATTGCCAGCCGGAGTAATACTGACCATTATAATATCCGATGTTTCCAAAACTAAAATTATGGTCCCATACCGGTCCGGCAGTTAACTTTCCACCATTACTATCTTTGTCCTTATACATATATGCGCTCAATCTGTATCCATCAACATTCTTGCTTAATTCGTTAAGGATATAGTAATCAGCAAAGGACTCAACATTAAGGTACATGGGATAACCTGATATGTTATCCGCATAATTAGCACCTGCCATGACATATTCAAAGGTGCCAATAAAATTTGACAGGTAGCTTTCCTGTTCCTCAACAATATCATCAGCATCAGGATAATGAAACTGATACCGGATGGTTTGTGTAGCACCGGGATAGGGTGGATATTCCGAATCTATCCCCGGCTTCCAGCCTTCTTTATCAACTTTTATTATATATCCTCCTGTTACATCATCACCATTAATTTCATCAGGATTAAGTTTGCTGATATTCACCCGGTTTTTATCTCTCTTAATTTTTTCCATCAGTACATATATTCCCTGGTATTCACCATTTAAAACCAGCTCGCAGTATTTGGTACGGGAGGCGTACCAGCCCATTTCGTTTGCAAGCTTAAATGTAAGTACATTTCTTAGAAACGACCTGTCGTAATAAGGGGCATATAAAATCCAGTCATTTTCTTCAGGCATCCCCAACAGGGAAACATTATTATTACTACCATCATCATTCTGTGTTTCGAGCCCATACGATTTTTTTGACCAACCGGATGAACTCGCTCCTCTGATCTCAATACTGATTTTCCCGGAATAATTATTAAACGGATCAGAGATATTATTTCGTTCCCCTTGCACGTTATAAATAATCCCCATATCGGCCACTATTCTTGGATTGTCATAAGGTATAGTTAATCCATTAGTATTTATAATTATGATTGGCAGGTTTGATGAGGTGAAGTTTAATATTTTATTACCTGCATATATTGATGATTGGCAAATAATTGAGAGTATCACTGAAATTACTATATTTTTTATGTGCTTTCTCATTCTCAATTTTTTCACCGGCATGACAAAACCGGATATAATTCAGGATTTTTCCTGCTAATCTACAATTTTAACGTTAAAAGTTATATGCTTCGTAGCATTTCACGTGGCAAGCCAGCCCGAAACCCGTAATACGTAAAACTTAACTCTTTAACACTGCAACATAATTTACTCCTGATTTATTCTTCTTTCCATTGATAGCTAAACCGGTATTTGCCGGATCCTAATTCAATCGATAATGCATTACCATCCTGGTGAACCTCTTTTATCCCGGCTGCATTTTTCACCTCTTTTCCATTTTCCTGAACATTC
>JADFUQ010000479.1 GCA_015222065.1 Bacteroidota bacterium | reverse complement strand
GGATAGTTTTGAAAGTTGTTCACATGGTGCAGGAAGAGTTATGGGACGAAAACAGGCACAAAGAAGTCTGGATCTTTCAAAAGAGATCAAAGACCTGGATAAAAAGAATATACTTCATTCAATACAGTCAAAAAAAGATCTCGATGAAGCCCCTTCAGCTTATAAGGATATAAAGGAGGTTATGAGAAACCAATCTGATCTGGTGGAAATAATTGTTGAGTTAAAACCAATGGCAGTGATAAAAGGATAATAGAAATGGTACCTGTATATATAAAGGCGTATGAAACAGGTGTCCTTGATGAGAGGATCAGCTATGCACAGGAGCAACTTGCTGACTGTTATATGTGTCCACGTAGATGTGGTGTAAACCGGTTGAATGCTAACAAAGGAATATGCAAAACGGGTTTAAAAGCAATGGTTTCAAGTTATCATTCCCATTATGGGGAAGAATCTCCTTTAGTTGGTAAAAGAGGTTCAGGTACAATCTTCTTTACAAATTGTAATCTGCTGTGCGATTTTTGTCAGAATTTTGATATAAGTCATGAGGGAAGAGGTAATGAAGTATCTGATGAAGAGTTAGCCCTGATGATGCTGCAACTTCAAAGAGGTGGTTGCCATAATATTAATTTTGTTACACCTACACATGTAATACCACAGATATTATTAGCTTTAAAGCAAGCCGTTATTGGAGGATTAAATGTTCCGCTAGTTTATAACTCAGGAGGATATGACCGGGTTGAAACCCTGGAGTTGCTTGATGGAATAGTTGATATTTATATGCCCGATTTTAAGTTTTGGGATTCAGGTATCGCGGCGAGAACCTGTGATGCAGTAGATTATCCGGAGGTCGCAAGATTGGCACTTAAGGAAATGCACAGGCAGGTGGGTGATCTGGTTATTAATAAAAATGGTATTGCTGAACGAGGATTACTGGTAAGGCATTTGGTACTGCCGGATGAGGCTGCTGGAACAAAAGAAATTATGAGTTTCATTTCGGAGGAAATTTCATCGCAGACCTATGTAAATGTTATGTCACAGTATTATCCTTGTGGTAAAGCATATAAACATCAGGAACTTAGCCGGAGAATAACATCCGAAGAATATTACCAGGCCCTTATGAATACAAAAGAGGCCGGTATTACAAGGTTGGATAATCTTAATTTTAAATAGAATATTAAATTTCATATATAAAAAACAGATAAATCTATGAAAGACAAGATACGTACGGGTTTAGCTTCTTATGGAATGTCGGGCAGGGTTTTTCATGCACCCTTTCTGGAAGCAAATCCGGATTACATTCTTAAAACAGTTTTGGAAAGAACTCCAAAAGGGTCGAAAGAGAAATACCCGGAGGTGAATATTGTTACGAGTTACGAGGAACTTTTATCAGACAAAAATATTGATCTTATTGTTGTAAATACACCTGACCATACACATTACGAATTAGCAAAAAAGGCTTTGAATGCAGGTAAACATGTTATTGTTGAAAAGCCGTTTGTTGTAAAATCTTCGGATGGAGAGGAGCTTATTAAAATTGCTGAAGAAGAAAATCTCGTACTCAGTGTTTTTCAAAACCGCAGGTGGGATGGTGATTTTTTAACAGTGAAAAAAGTTATTAAAGAGGGTTTGTTAGGCAGATTAGTGGAGTATGAAGCCCATTTCGACCGGTACAGAAATTTCATAGAAGAGAATACATGGAAGGAAGAGGAGGAAAAAGGTACTGGAGTATTATATAACCTGGGTTCGCATTTAATTGATCAGGCACTTGTTCTGTTTGGATTACCTGAACTGGTTAATGCAAACATCCGTGCATTTCGTGATGGAGGGAAGGTAAATGATTATTTTGATATTCGTCTTGAATACCTGAATTTCAGGGTGATATTAAAGTCATCGTATTTGGTTCGCGAGCCGGGACCCGCGTACATCTTAAATGGAACCAACGGATCGTTTGTGAAATATGGTACCGATCCGCAAGAGGAACTGTTGAATAAAGGCGTTCTGCCGTTTGGTAAAAAGTGGGTAAAAGAAAAGGAGGATTTTTGGGGACTGCTTAATACATCTATTAAAGGTAAAGATGTCAGGGAAAGAATTAAAACCCTGCCGGGGAATTATAACCGGTTTTATAATAATATATATAAAGCAATTATGGGAGATGAAGAGTTGGCGGTCAAACCCGGTGAGGCTTTAGATGTTATCAGAATTATCGGGATGGCAATAAAGAGTAACCGGGAGGGGAGGAGT
>JADFUQ010000478.1 GCA_015222065.1 Bacteroidota bacterium | reverse complement strand
TGCCACCGGATTATTTTTTTCACAATGCAGGCTTGATCAATTTGACACGCTATTTAACCCGTGTACTGGCAGACAAAAATATCCGCGCTAATTGCATAAGTCCCGGCGGATTATTTAATGATCAGCCGCAGCGATTTTTGGAAAACTATTGTAAAAAAGTGCCATCGGGCAGGAGAATGGCAAACAATGATGATATTAAAGGTCTTGTAGTCTTGCTTGCTTCTGAAGCATCGGCATATATCAATGGTGAAAACATTTTAATGGATGGTGGGATGCATGCCTGATAACGGTGCTACACCGGTACTTATAGTGGTGAATAATGGAATGAAAAGAAGTTTTAGCATAAATGAAAATATCAGATGGAGGTAAAAAGAAACTATTTAACGATAAGCATAGTCCTGTTATTAATATATTTCGGTCATCGGACAGGGTGCTACGGTCAAATGCCAGTAAAGCAAGTAAGCCGGGAGCAGACCCTGTTTACATTATTAACTCCCGATCAAACAGGTATATATTTTGAAAATACCATTACTAATACTGATGAAATGAATATTTTTATTTATGAGGAATTCTATTCAGGTGTTGGTATGGGAATAGGTGACATCAATAATGACGGGCTGCCTGATATTTATTTTGCAGGTAACCAGGTTGGGGACAAGCTCTATCTGAATCAAGGCAATCTTCAATTTAAGGATATTACAGAATCGGCCGGAATTTTAAATAAAGGAGGGTGGTCTTCCGGAGTAAACATCGTTGACATAAACGGGGATGGTTACAAAGATATTTATGTAGGCAAGAGTATGTACGATGACAGGCCGGATTTACGAAAAAATGAATTGTACATCAATAATGGAGATTTAACATTTACGGAATCTGCACGTAAATATCAACTTGATGATACTAAAAGGGCCCAGCATGCCAATTTCTTTGATTATGACAAGGATGGTGATTTTGATCTGTTTCAAATTAACCATCCACCCAATCCGGGGTTGTTTTCTCCCATGCAAGGAAAAACCTATCTCAGCCCGGAACTTACATACCGATTCTATCAAAATACAGGTACAATATTCGAGGACATAACATCCTCCGCCGGTTTGGAAAATGTAGGTTTTGGATTAAGCTCCGTTGTGGGTGATTTCAACAACGACAACTGGCCCGACCTGTATGTGGCCAACGACTATGAAGGCCCGGACTTTTTTTATATTAACAATGGGGATGGTACATTTACGAATAAGGCTAATGATTATCTGAAGCACATGTCATTTTCCAGTATGGGTTCAGATGTAGGGGACATCAATAATGACGGCCTGTTGGATTTTGTCGTACCGGATATGGTGGCAGAAGACAACTATCGGATCAAAGCCAATATGGGAGGGATGGTCGCTGATATGTTCTGGGAAATCGTCAATCTACAGGGGCATTATCAATACATGTTTAATGTTATGCAAATGAACAACGGCCTGGATTCAGACGGAAATCTTCTTTTTAGTGAGATTGGTCAATTGGCAGGTATTTCCGGCACGGATTGGAGTTGGTCGCCACTTTTTGCAGATCTTGATAATAATGGTTATCAGGATTTGTTCATAGCCAATGGCATTAGAATGGATATAAGATATACTGATGGGTTGAAAAATATTGATAAATATGTGGCAGGAATTATTGATGAATATAATATACAAAGGTCCGGCACAATATTGGAAGAGATTCGACGTGTGATTTCATTTGATAGTTTATTGTCGTTTTTTCCTGTTGTAAAAATACCAAATTATGTATATAAAAATGATGGCGGGTTGAAGTTTGAGAATACTACGGAAGAGTGGGGTCTTGATCAGCCTTCTTTTTCCTCCGGTGCAGCCTATGGTGATTTAGACAATGATGGAGACCTGGATCTGGTGGTGACTAATTCAGACCCTATTGCTTTTGTATATGAGAATAATTCGAACAAACTTTCCAAAAACAATTATCTGATTATCAAATTTAAAACAGGTGACAGGTATAACAGTTTTTTTGGCACAAGAGTGACTATCTATTATGGTGGCAAGCTTCAGGTTAGAGAGTTGACAAGTGCACGAGGTTATTTTTCCTGTAGTGAAGAGTTGATGCATTTTGGACTTGGATCAGTTAAGAAAATCGATAGCCTGGTAATTTCCTGGCATGATGGAGGGCAGTCTGTTTTACGTAAAATCAAGACCGGACAGACATTGGTTCTGGATAAAGAAAAATTGAAGACCAGAATGGTCAGCCGGCTCAAAACAAAGGAATCGTTACTTTTTAATGATGTCACGATGGAAGTGGGAATAACGCATGAGCATAGAGAAAACATATTTAATGATTATGAAAGGGAGGTTTTACTTCCTCATAAAATGTCTGCTTATGGCCCGGGACTGGCCGTAGGAGATGTCGATGGAAACGGACTGGAAGATTTTTTTATAAGTGGATCAGTTGGTAAAAGCGGAAGTATCTTCTTGCAAAGTGAAGACGGGAAATTCGTACTGGCAGGTCACGATATATATTCAGGATATCCCAACCTTGAAGAGATGGGGGCTGAATTTTTTGATGCGGATCTGGACGGTGATTTGGATCTTTATGTGGTAAGTGGCGGTAATGAATATGTCAAAGCCACTACCCTTTACCAGGACAGGCTTTATCAGAATGACGGAAAAGGCAAATTTTCAAATATAAGATCTGCATTACCGGAAATTCGGGCCAGTGGTTCAAGGGTAAGGCCGGCTGATTATGATAAAGATGGTGACACAGACCTGTTTGTATGTGGCAGGCAAGTGTCAGGCAGGTATCCCGAACCGGCAGAAAGTTATTTACTAAAAAACTACTGGAAAGAGACCGGAAAGCTAAGATTTGAAAAGGTCAACAACAAAGACCTTGTAAACCCTGGAATGGTAACAGATGCTTCCTGGTCCGATTATGATGGAGACGGTGACCTGGACATAGTTATTGTTGGAGAGTGGATGCCGGTGACTATACTGGAAAACAGGAATGGCAATTTTGCAAAGAAAAAACTTTCCAAAACCCTGGAGCACACCACGGGCTGGTGGTTTAGCATAAAAGCAGCAGATTTGGATGGGGATGGTGATGAAGATTACATCCTGGGAAATCTTGGGCTAAACTATAAATACAAAGCCAGTCCGGATGAACCATTTACTATTCACTATAATGATTTCGATTTGAATGGCAAAAATGACATTGTGTTGGGTTATTACAACTTTGGTGAACATTATCCTCTAAGGGGCCTGGCATACTCTTCGCAGCAAGTTCCTGAACTGGCCAGATTATTTCCAACCTTCCAGAAATTTGCTTCACTTACCCTTAAAGAAGTATATGGTGCGGACCTGTTGAACCAATCCCTGGAATATAAGGTCGAAATGTTCCAAAGTGTATGTCTTGAAAATTTGGGCAATGGAGAATTTGATATCCATGAATTGCCGTTACAAGCACAGGTGTCGAGCATTAACGGCATCATCGTAACAGATGTGGATAAGGATGGAAGAAAGGATTTAATTATAGCTGGAAATATGTATGGCTCAGAAATAGAAACACCCCGTAATGACGCAGGAGTGGGTTTATTCCTCAAAGGGAAAGGAGATTGCAGTTTTCAGCCTGTTCCCATGTGGGAAAGCGGATTGAGTTTA
>JADFUQ010000477.1 GCA_015222065.1 Bacteroidota bacterium | reverse complement strand
GATTTTGTACAGGGAGGTCAGCTCTCATCTTCAACAAAATACCAGATGTGCGCCAAAGGAACCGGTAAATTTACTGAAGAAGGAAGAAGACCACAGGATACGGATGATGCCGGAAACCAGTTACCTTATGTAGGTATTTTAGACGGTGTGGTTGAAATTTTAGATGCTGAAGGTAATGTTACAGGTTATGAGGAAAACACCAAGGCTGTTGACGGTCAGACTTACTGGGCTGCCAGAGCATGGGGCGGTCCTACGGAAGAATTTGTTCTGGATGCCAGCTATATAATGTTAAGAGAGGTAATGCTAACATATACCTTTCAACCGTCTATCCTGGACAAAACTCCGTTAACCGGCATACAGGTTTCAGTCGTTGGCAGAAATTTATTTTACATCGAGGAACATATGCAGGATATGGGTATTTCACCTGAATCGGCTCCAAATACTTCAGCCGGGGCACAAGGTATTGAAACACTTTCCATGCCTACAACCCGAACTTACGGCTTGAATGTTAAGCTTACTTTTTAATTTATAAAAACTAAGAGAAAATGAAAACATATATGAAAATAAAAATTTTTACTGTATTCTCATTAGCACTGTTGCTAATGAACAATGCATGTACAGATCATTTTGAAGAGCTTAATACACCTAATAATCTGGTAACAGAGGATCTGGTAAACATTGATCTGATGTTTACGCTCGTTCAGTATAGATCTATTGTTAGTGAAACTCCTAATGGAGCCGGAACAATCGGCAATTATTGCGGTTATGCCACGTCTTGTGCTAACCGGCCTTTTCAGAGTGGTGATTCACCGGGTGTATGGAATTCTGCTTATGGGTCACGTCTTAATAATTTATCGGAAATTATAAGACTGTGCCAGAAGGATTCTGAAACTGCTCCTGATCTTGTTAATAAGAAAGCTATAGCAAGAATAATGAAAGTCTGGGTCTTTGCAAAGGTGACAGACACCTATGGCGATATTCCGTATTTTGAATCCTGCTTACCGCAGTCAGAAGCTGTATACAGACCAAAATACGATACCCAGAAAAGCATATATGAGGACTTCTTTAAGGAATTGAAAGAAGCGGCTGCAGAACTGGATGAAAGTAAAGAAAGTTACGGTTCTGCCGATCTTATGTACGGGGGTGATGTTGTTAAATGGAAAAAGCTGGCTAATTCCCTCAGGCTTAGGTTAGCTTTGCGTGTGCGTTATGCTGATGCAGCATTAGCTACAGCCAATATGAGCGATCTGACAGAGGCAGATTTAATTACAACCATGGAAGATGATGCATATATTTACACCTGTACGGATTTTGAAGAAAATCAAAACGCCCTGTATAACCGTATAGTTAGTAATCAAGGACAAGGAGAAACCGGTTGTTGGAATCTTGGTAAAACTATGCTGGATATTTTAATTGGAAATGGCGACCCACATAATCCTGCCGATCCGCGAATAGGAATATATGCCGATACTGCCAAAGCTACATGGATTGCAGAACATGACACTACGTTTGGCTATCGCGGACACCCGGTTCTTGGTTATGTACCTGTAGAAATTAAATATTCTTATGGGGGCAGGTCATGTTCCGAAAGACCTCCCTTTTGGTTTGTGGCTGTTATTGAAAGGCCTATTTTAAGATGTTCAGAGGTATATTTTTCCCTTGCTGAAGCTGCTCTGTTTGGATTAAAAGGTACATCAGCAGATGCTAACGCTTATTATCAACTTGGAATAGACAGAGCTATAGAATGGTCGCAGGATTTTTATAATAAGTGTGCCCCCCAGATGCACGAGACGATCCAGATTTACGATGATAGTACCTGGACTGATGCCGCTTATAATACATATATGGCAGAAAAAGAAATAACACAAGCTGAGGTTGATGCTTTCAAACTCAACGCTGTTTATACATTATCAGGTACCCAGGAAGAGCAACTCGAACAATTAATTAACCAAAAGGTTGTGGCACTGCATCCACTGGAATACCAGGGATGGGCAGAATGGAGAAGAACAGGATACCCGAGAGTTCTTGTTGGACCTGATACCGACCACCTTCTTGGAGTTTGTAAGAGGAGAATGATGTGGCCTAATCAAGAACAGCAGGTTAACAGCGATAGTTATGCTGAAGCCCTGGCCAGGCTTGGTGTTGAGGATAACGAACTTGCCAAGGTGTGGTGGGACGTTAACCCGGCTGCTCCTCATGAACACCCAGGTGAAGTGGAATCAAGAAGTGCACCATGGGTTGGAAAATAATAGTTTTTTTATTTGATTTCCGGGTTAATAATTAAGGAAAAAAGGTAAGTCTCCTATGGCTTACCTTTTTTTTTGCTAAAGTTAAAAGTAACTAAAATGACTAAAAAAATTCGTAATTTATTCAACCTGTTCTTACTTGTTTTACTTGT
>JADFUQ010000476.1 GCA_015222065.1 Bacteroidota bacterium | reverse complement strand
TAAGAACAAGGAACACCGATTAACGATTTGCGAAGTGGTTGAAAATCTGAAATCTAAAATCGTTAATCCTTGTTCGATATTCAGTTTATCAAAACTTGCCAATTAGTTTACGACTATGTTCTATTTTAACGATTAAATGTTAATGCTCTTCCTCGGATATTTTCATTTATTATACCATTGTCGAAGACCGGTTGGCCGTTAACAAAAGTTTTTTCAACACGGTTTTTAAACTGCGTGCCTTCGAACGGTGACCAGCGACACTTGTATAATATATTATCCTTTGAAACTATCCAGGGTTTGTCAGGGTTAACTAAAACCAGGTCGGCCCAGTATCCTTCACGTATAAACCCCCGCTTTTCGATACTAAATATTTTTGCGGGAGCATGGCACATCTTTTCAACAATTGTTTCCATATCAATCAGGTTTCTGTTGTGCATCTCAAGCATTGCCGGGAGTGAATGCTGGATCATTGGTCCTCCCGAAGCTGCATGTGTATAGTCTTTGTTTTTCTCGTCCCATGTATGCGGTGCATGGTCAGTTGCAATAGCATCAATTTTATTCGATTTTACAGCTTTCAGCAGAGCCTCACGATCTTTTCGGGTTTTAATGGCAGGGTTCCATTTGATCCGTGTGCCCAGTGACTTATAATCACTATCGTCAAACCACAGGTGATGAACACAAACCTCACCGGTAATAAGTTTATTTTTTGAATATGAACGACCTTCCAGTAACTCCAGTTCTCTCGCTGTGGATAGATGAAGGATGTGCAGTCGTGTACTGTATTGGTTAGCCAGTTCAATTGCCTTTTCAGTTGATTTGTAACAGGCTTGTTCTGATCTGATCTCAGGATGAAGATATACAGGGATATTATCGTTATATCGCTTCCTGTAGAGTTGAAGGTTTTTTTGAATTATCTCTTCATCTTCAGAATGGACTGCTATCAGCATTTTTACTTCTGAAAATATATGTTTCAATGTATCCGGATTGTTTACCAGCATATTTCCGGTGGATGCTCCCATAAACACTTTGATACCGCATGTTTTTTCAGGATCGGTTCTTAACAGTTCATCCAGGTTATCGTTGGTTGCACCAATGTAGAATGCATAGTTGGCTAAGGATTTCCCGGAAGCTGTATTTAACTTATCATCCAGTGCCTGGCGGGTTATAGTTTGGGGTTTAGTATTTGGCATTTCCATATATGAAGTAACCCCACCGGCTACAGCGGCTTTTGATTCAGAAAGAATATCGGCTTTATATGTTAATCCAGGTTCGCGGAAATGTACATGTTCGTCAATAATACCGGGTAACAGGTATTTCCCTTTTGTATTAATCGTTTCAGAAGATTGGATAACATCGCGGGGTATCTTCTTATAATATATGGCATCAATTTTACCTGCCTTTATCAGAACACTTCCTGTTTGTTTTATATTCTCATTTACTATGGTAGCTTCATGTATCAGGAGAGGTTTCATGTGTTTATAATTTAATTTTCAACGGTCACATGTAGCTCGCATAACAAAAAATAATCATCCCTGTGTGTGTCAAAATGGTTTTATTTTTTGTCATGCTCGGTTCATTTGAATAATTATATTTTAAAGTTTCGCACTTTATAACACATTAATATACAGTTGTTAAGATGAATAATGAACAACGATTAACGAATGACGAATTTTGAAATTTCTATTAAGCCTGAATTATTTCTAAAATTTAAAATCGGTGTTCCTTGTTCGATATTCATTTTTTATACTTATTTGGTTCCGGTTCGTCCATGTTAGGAATTAAGTTTATAATTGGTATAAAAACTTCTCCATTTCATTTTCACTACTCCCCACAGCGCTTCATTAAAAATTCCACCACTCATTTTTGAAGAGCCGAATTTCCGGTCGGTAAAAACAATAGGAACTTCAATAATATTAAAACCGAACTTCCAGGCGATGAATTTCATTTCGATCTGGAAAGCATAACCTTTTGAACTAATATTATCAAGGTTGATAGTTTTAAGAACTTTGCTTTTGTAACATTTAAACCCTGCTGTAGTATCTTTAATATTCATGCCTGTAATGATCCTTACATAGATAGATGCGGCATATGACATCAGAACTCTTCCGATGGGCCAGTTTACCACATTAACGCCCGACTTATACCGTGATCCGATAGCCAGGTCGGCACCGTTGTGAGCAACTGCATCATATAGTCGTGGCAGGTCGTTGGGATTATGAGAAAAATCGGCATCCATTTCAAAAATATAATCGAATTTATGATCCAGTGCCCATTTAAAACCGGTGAGATAAGCAGTACCCAGTCCAAGTTTCCCTTTTCTGGTAATCAGGTGTATTTTCTTGTTATTTTTTTGCAGTTCCCTGACAATATTGGCAGTACCATCGGGTGAATTATCATCGATAATCAGAACTTCAGCAGGAATTGGCTGGGAAAGGATAGCAGGAATTATTTTATCAATATTTTCCTTTTCGTTATAAGTTGGTATGATGATAAGGCAATTATTCATTGCATAAAGATAAGGATTTTTCGGGAGAAGAATGGAGAAAAGGGAATAAAGGGGGAAGAGGGGATAGAGGGGATAATGGAAGAGTGGAAGAGTGGAAGAGTGGAATAGTGGAAGAAACAAGGGGGCGACTGGGTGACAAACCCCGATTTTGATGTATTTTTGACAGGGGAAATAAAAGAAAAAAATATTTTTAAAAAAGTTTGCGGTAGTAAAAAAAATGTTTTTATCTTTGCAGCCACGTTTTTTTGAAAAGATTTTTTGGAAGCTGAAAAAAGGCAAAAAAGTGGCAGGTATATAAAGGTTTAATTTTGTATTTTTTGCAGTCGCTTTTTAAATAAAAATTCTTTTAATAATTAAGAAGGAATATTTGCAAAATTTAGCAATTGGTGTTAACTTTGCAATCCTAAAATATTATTAATATGTTCTTTGAAAATATTGAAGAGGAATTGAAAAGGTTTGAAATAGCATATCTTGAATAGCATCTTTGTTTATTCGGAATGAGTAATAAATCTTGAGCAATATTTAAATTTTTTTTACAATGAAGAGTTTGATCCTGGCTCAGGATGAACGCTAGCGGCAGGCCTAACACATGCAAGTCGAGGGGTAAGGTCTCTTCGGAGATACACGACCGGCGCACGGGTGAGTAACGCGTATGCAACCTACCTTCAACAGGGAGATAGCTCCCGGAAACGGGGATTAATATCCCATAATATCTTTTTATGACATCATAGAAAGATTAAAGCTCAGGCGGTTGAAGATGGGCATGCGTGACATTAGCTAGTTGGTAAGGTAACGGCTTACCAAGGCTATGATGTCTAGGGGGTCTGAGAGGATGATCCCCCACACTGGTACTGAGACACGGACCAGACTCCTACGGGAGGCAGCAGTGAGGAATATTGGGCAATGGACGCAAGTCTGACCCAGCCATGCCGCGTGCAGGATGACTGCCCTATGGGTTGTAAACTGCTTTTCTGCAGGAAGAAACTTCCCGACGTGTCGGGACTTGACGGTACTGCAGGAATAAGCATCGGCTAACTCCGTGCCAGCAGCCGCGGTAATACGGAGGATGCAAGCGTTATCCGGATTTATTGGGTTTAAAGGGTGCG
>JADFUQ010000475.1 GCA_015222065.1 Bacteroidota bacterium | reverse complement strand
TATCCTGATTCATTCTGGAGTTTCAAACATGCTTTGAAATTTGTTTCAAAAAAGGCAATGAATCCTCCTCTTGGCCTGATCACTGTAGCCTCAATATTACCAGGTGAATGGCAAAAGAAACTGATAGATCTTAATGTCAGCAAATTAAAAACAAAACACATTCTTTGGGCTGACTATGTTTTTATCAGTGCCATGTCAACACAACTCAAATCAGCTAATGAGATAATAAAAAGATGCAGACAATTAAAAAGAAAAATTGTTGCAGGTGGTCCGTTGTTTACTGAAAATCCTGAAAACTTCCCGAACGTTGATCATCTTGTTCTAAATGAGGCGGAGATCACTTTGCCTTTATTAGTAAATGACCTGAAAAATAATTCTGCCCGGAAGCTTTATCAAACATCAGAGTTTCCAGAAATCACTGAAAGTCCTCTGCCCGATTATTCTTTACTCAATACCTCGAAATATGCAACACTAAGCATTCAATACACCAGGGGTTGCCCTTTCAATTGTGAATTTTGTGACATTACAGCACTTTTTGGACATAAAGTCAGAACAAAATCTACGAACCAGGTATTATCCGAACTTGAAAACCTTTACAATATAGGTTATAGAGGAAATGTGTTTTTTGTTGATGACAATTTTATTGGTAATAAAAAGATTTTAAAGACCGACCTCCTACCCTCACTGATAAACTGGATGCGCACAAAAAACAATCCGTTTATTTTTATAACTGAGGCTTCAATCAATTTAGCGGACGATGACGAGTTAATGGAATTAATGACACAAGCCTGTTTTTCCAGTGTATTTGTCGGTATTGAAACACCCGAAGAAGCCAGTCTTGCAGAATGTAATAAAACACAGAATAAAAATCGCAATCTCCTTCAGAGTGTCAGGAAAATCCAGGCATCCGGCATGGAAGTTACTGCCGGCTTTATCGTAGGATTTGATAATGATCAGCCATCTGTGTTTCAGAGACAGATAGATTTTATACAACAAAGCGGGATTATTACAGCAATGGTCGGATTGTTAAATGCCCCCAAAAAAACCCGGCTTTACCGGCGATTAAAAAATGAGGGACGTATTATTTCTGAGTGGTCAGGAAGCAATACCGATTACACTTTCAATTTTATTCCTAAAATGAATAAAAAAGAACTGATAAATGGTTATAAAAAAATTATACATGGGATTTATTCATGTAAACCGTTTTATAACAGGGTTTTACATTTCCTGAAACATTACGAACCAAAAGTTAAAAACAAAACAAAAGTCCAATTTTCAGACTTTATGGCATTTCTTAAATCAATAGTTGTTCTCGGCATTTTTGATTATTCCAGAAAATACTATTGGCAAATGTTTTTCTGGAGCCTGTATAACAAGCCGAAACTATTTCCACTGGCTATCAGATACTCAATTTACGGTTATCACTTTAGGAGAGTATTTAAGACTGGAATGATGGAATAATGGAATTATGGAAGAATGGGAAGAAAAGAAGACTGGAAAAATGGAATGATGGAAGGATGAAATAATGGGAAGAAAGGAAGAGTTAAGAAGTCGAAGAGTGGAAGAAAAAGATTTAAGGAATTGCGTTGCAGTGTGAAGAGCAGAGATCAAAAAGTTCTATACATGCATTAACATTTAACGTATAACATCTGACATTGTAATAATGGAATAATGGGCAATGGAATAATGAAATGCTGGATTCCCCAATATTCCAACATTCCAATATTCCATCATTTCAGTATTCCAGTATTTCAATATAACTAAGTATAATATTTAAAAACAGAAAAATAATAAATAGAGGTATTATGGAATCATTACAAATCGGAGATCTTCACATTAAATTACCAATTATACAAGGAGGTATGGGTGTTGCTATATCACTTTCCGGACTTGCATCGGCTGTTGCTAACGAAGGAGGTGTTGGCGTTATTTCAGCAGTAGCTATTGGTATGACTGAACCCGGCTATGAAAAAAACTTTCGTGAAGCAAACAAATCTGCCTTAAGGAGAGAAATCAGGAAAGCAAAATCGTTAACTGACGGTGTTTTAGGTGTAAATATCATGTTAGCTGTAACAGATTATGAAGATATGCTTAGAATTTCACTGGAGGAAAAAATTGATATAGTATTTATCGGAGCCGGCTTATTCTTAAGAAAACCTTCCTCAATACCTGACTCACTATTAGAAAACAGTAAAACAAAATTCGTTCCTAAGGTATCATCTGCAAAGGCAGCAAAATTAATTTTCCAATACTGGGCAAACAAATACAATTATGTACCTGATGCTGTTGTTGTAGAAGGTCCTCTTGCAGGGGGACACCTGGGATTCAAGAAAGATGATTTGGAAAATCAAAAATTCAGTCTACCAAACCTGATCTCAGAAACCGTATCAGAAATGGTGCCTTTTGAACAAAGATTTGGTATAAAAATCCCGGTAATTGCTGCAGGGGGAATATACAACGGAAAAGATATGTATAAAATTATGCAATTTGGAGCAAAAGCAGTAAAGATAGGAACCAGATTTGTAACCACCTATGAATGTGATGCCTCAATGGAGTATAAGGAAAGTTATTTAAAATGCAGAAAGGAAGATATAACAATTATTGATAGTCCTGTTGGTCTGCCCGGCAGGGTCGTTTTAAACGATTTCGTGAAAAAGATTCAAAACGGATACGCTAAACCGGTAAAATGTCCATGGAAATGTCTTAAAACCTGTAATTTCAAAGAAGTCAAGTATTGTATTGCCGAAGCCCTGTTCAATTCAGCAAGAGGCAATATGTCAGAAGGATTCTCATTTGCAGGTTCCAATGCATACAAGGCAACCAAAATTCAAACAGTAAAAGAGACAATAAATGACCTGATTTTTGAGTATAAATCAAATATGTATAAAATGGCAATTTAAAAAGGCAAAAAAATTACCTTTAAGGATTTTCAGAATAATATTTTTCTCTTCAAAAAAATTGAATTCTGAAAAATATGTTATAGCAGGTATTTTTTATAAACTTTGTTTTGTTTAAATGATAAGAGTATTGCCGGTTATCATATTGTTTTTTTCACTTACAAGTGGTTACGCTCAAAAGAAAGTTACTGCTTTCAGGGTTAAATCTCCGATTCTTATAGATGGAATAATTGATACTCACAACTTTTCAGATAGCGCAACCTATTTTATTCAGCTTGAACCTCAAAAGGGAATAGCTGCTTCCCGCAGAACGGTTGTTTATTTTGGATACGACAGTCTGAGTATTTATATTTTTTGGAAATGTTATCAACCTTCTGATGAAATTGTGGCAAAGATCCAGTCACGTGATCAGCTTGAAAAAAGTGATGATCTGGTTTTAGTAATGCTTGATACCTATAACGATAATACCAGTGCATATGGTTTTGCCGTTAACCCTCTTGGTTCACAAACCGATCTGAAGTTTACTGATGATGGAAGAAACATGGATTTAAACTGGGATACTGAATGGCAAAGTGCAGTTAAGATATTCTCATGGGGTTGGGTAGTTGAAATGGCTATCCCGTTTAAAAGTCTGAAATACCGAAAAAACCTTCAACAATGGGGTATTAATTTTGGAAGGATCATACGGTCAAATTCAGAAACTTCATACTGGTCGGGAGAAATGAACAAAGACTTCAGGGTTTCGCAGAGCGGGATATTGACCGGAATAGAGACACCGGGAGCAAGAAGCAATATAACCCTGTTTCCCTATTCCACAGTAAGGTATGAAAACAGTGACTTTTCGGGTAAGTACAATGAGGTAATTCCGGATGTTGGTGGTGATCTTCAATGGCAGTTCTCATCCAATATATCAGCAAATGCAACTTACAATCCCGATTTTGCCACTGTTGAAGCAGATGAGGAACAAATCAATCTTTCAAGATATGAATTGAGCTATCCTGAAAAGCGATTGTTTTTCCAGGAAGGAAATGAAATGTACAGAACCAGGATAAAAACTTTCTATTCCCGCCGGATTGGCGATATTGATTGGGGTGGCAAAGTTACCGGGAAAATCGGTGATTATGGTTTCAATGTACTTGCAGCCCATAGTCCGGAAATTACTGATGAAGATCAGCCAGGTGCATTCTTCACTGCTGCCAGGGTTAAAAAAGACATTCTGAAATCCTCTACTATAGGACTAACTTTAGTAGATAAATCGTGGGATGGCGGATATGCACGTTCCTTTAGTGCCGATTATACTTTAAATCTTGGAGAAACATGGAAACTAACCGGACAGCTTGTCGGTAGCTGGCCAGGTGATTTGAAAACAAATAGTGCATGGTTTATGCGATTTGCCAACGAAAGTAATGTTTACCATTTTCACTTCCGTTATACAAATATTGGTGAGAATTTTATGGACAATATGAATCAAACAGGCTTTGTAAGGGATGACGACCGCAGAGAAATTGATAGTGACCTTGAGTACACATGGTGGTTACAAAACAATATCTTTAACTATATAGAGGTGTTGTCAATTAACAATCTCTTCTGGAGCCACACCGGTACACTTAAGAGTTGGTATTTTAACGACATGGTGAAATTTTACTTTCAAAACCGTATTAGTCTGAAATACACTTACAACAATGAATTCAAGCTCTTCGATAAGAAATACTATAACCATAAACACACCTTGACCCTGGGTTATAATACCGATGAATGGAGTTCAGCCCAGGCATCTTACACTTTTGGCAGGAATTTCGACAGGGATTTTTTATTGGCATCCGGTAGTGCACGTATGAAATTTTCGAAGAAACTGGCATTTGAATACAGTGCTAATTATTTAAAATTCTCGCCTGATACTACAAACCAGTCAGCATTCATTAATATCATTTCGCTTAACTATAACTTCACAAATGATATTTGGATAAAAGTATTTACACAAAACAATACAAATAAAAACAGATTATATATTTACGGATTGTTCGGATGGAGGTTTAAACCACCATTCGGAGCTGTTTACTTGATATATACACGTAATGAAATAAAATTGGTGCCGGACAATATTTACCAGAATTCAGATATTATTTTTCTGAAATTAACCTACCCAATCAGTATTACAAGATAAGGCAATTGTAACTATTCAGTGCCTTAAGTTTGGAATGACTAAATAAAGAAGTGACTAAAAGAAGAAGTGACTAAAGTGTCTAAAGTGCCTAAAGTTATAACTTCTTCTCTTCTCAACTTTAGCTCACTTTAAACTTCTTCTCAACTTTAGTTCACTTTAAGTACTGATTAGTTACAGACAATTTATTATTTCATAAACATTTCAATATCTTCTTCTACTGTACCAATACCACTAATACCAAATTTTTCAATTAAAACATTAGCCACATTAGGTGATAAAAATGCTGGTAATGTTGGACCAAGATGTATGTTTTTTACTCCAAGGTATAAGAGAGCGAGTAATACAATTACTGCTTTTTGTTCATACCAGGCAATGTTAAAAGCAATTGGTAATTCATTGATATCATTCAACTCAAATATCTCTTTTAGTTTCAATGCTATTACTACCAGTGAGTAACTATCGTTACACTGTCCAGCATCCAATACACGTGGAATACCATTAATATCTCCGAGGTTAAGTTTATTGTAACGATATTTTGCGCATCCGGCGGTTAAAATTACTGTGTCTTTTGGAAGTTGCTCAGCAAATTCTGTATAATAACTTCTTGTTTTATGGCGGCCATCGCAACCTGCCATCACAAAGAATTTTTTTATTGCTCCGGTTTTAACTGCATTAACAATTTTATCAGCAAGTTGAATTACCTGATTATGAGCAAAACCACCCATAATTTCACCTTTTTCAATTTCAACAGGTAGCTCACATGTTTTTGCTAATTCAATAATTTCAGAAAAGTCTTTACGTCCACCTTTTTTCCTGTTTGGAATATGTTTAAATCCGGGATAGCCTGTAGCACCTGTAGTAAATACTTTGTCGGCATATTTTGCCTTCTTTGAAGGAGGTACAAGACAGTTAGTTGTGAAAAGAATTGGGCCATTAAAACTTTCGAATTCTTCTTTCTGCTGCCACCAGGCATTTCCATAATTACCAACAAAGTGAGAGTACTTCTTAAAAGAAGGATAATAATTTGCCGGTAACATCTCACTGTGTGTATATACATCAACTCCGGTTCCTTCTGTCTGAATAAGTAAATCTTCCATGTCTTTCAAGTCATGTCCGCTTATCAAAATACCGGGCTTTTTGCCAACACCAATATTAACCTTTGTAATTTCAGGATTACCATAAGATTCTGTATTAGCTTTATCTAATAATGCCATACCATCAACACCATACTTACCGGTCTCAAGAACTAAGGCAACCAGATCATCTGCATTTAAGCTATCGTTGGTAGTATCAGCTAAAGCTTTCTGCATAAAAACATAAAGTGTCTTATCTTCAAATCCCAGATTAAATGCGTGCTCGGTATAGGCAGCTAAACCTTTCAATCCGTAAATAACCAACGCACGTAAGCTCCTGATATCTTCATTTTCGGTAGCTAAAACCCCTATCGAACCATTCTTTGCTTCGAATTCCTCAACTGTATTGCCTGTCCATATTGCCGATTCATGTATATTTTCAGGAATCGAACCGCCGGCTTTGATAAAAGCATCTTTTATTTCCTCGCGAAGTTTCAAACCTTCTCTGATACTTTCAATAAAACGCTCGTTATCAAAATTGGCATTTGTAATAGTCATAAATAAACTATCGAAAACAAATTTATTTGCTTTCTCATTCTCAATTCCCAATTCCCGAGCATTAGTACTGTAAATTGAAATTCCTTTTAATACAAAAATTAAAAGGTCTTGCATGTTAGCTAAATCTTCTTTTTTGCCGCAAACACCGGCTACTGCACAACCTGTTCCTTTGGCTGTTTCCTGACATTGATAACAAAACATACTCATAACTTTCCGATTTTTAATTGTTTAATATTTACAAAAGTATAGTAGCAGGTTTCATTAAAATGTAACCGAAGTTACATTTGTGTATTTTTTTTTATATCTTTGAAAGAAAAATGTTTTTTGAAATATCTAAAACGCCTGTTTTTAAAGGTTTTAAAACATCTGAAATACTTAAACTATTAAGTACAACTCATTATCAAATACGATCATATGAGGCTGATAGTGTTATAGCCTACAGTGGTGATAAATGTGAAAATTTATACCTTTTACTTGACGGTAGTGTTAGAGGCGAAATGTGCAATTATAATGGGAAAAATATTGTAGTTAGTGAAATTCATGCTCCGGACACTTTCTCTGAAGCTTTTTTATTTGCAGACAATAACAAACTGCTAATAAATATTATAGCCAATACAGACGTTAAAATTCTTGTTATTTATAAGGAGGATTTGCTCAGACTTTTGAATGAAAACAGGAAAATACTGGACAATTTTTTGAATATAACTTCTAATAGATTTGTTATTGTAACTGAGAAAGTAAAATTATTAATGATTAAAACAATAAAAGGAAAACTTGCAAATTATATATTAAATTTAGAAAAAGAGAATAATGGTAAACCCGGTTTTAAGTTAGGAAAAACGCATAAACAATTAGCTGGTTTATTTGGTGTCACAAGACCGGCGCTTACGCGTAATCTTCTAAAATTAAAAAATGATGGTTTGCTTGAAATAGAAAACAAAGAGATTAAAATAACAGATAGAGAAAGGTTAAAACAACT
>JADFUQ010000067.1 GCA_015222065.1 Bacteroidota bacterium | reverse complement strand
CCAATTTTCCTTTTAAGTCATTTATTATGGTATCGACGCGTTCTTCAATAAATATATCAAGAGCGTTATTTGGCATGGAATCTGATCTTGACCATTGTAATACTGTATCTGTAAGAAGATGTGATTGGAGAACTTTTTCAAAACCCGGAACATCATATTCTTTCATGTATTTCAGGGGATTTTTATCACTAATAGCCAAGTTGGTAATCTGGGTGAGATAGACAATATTCATTAAACTGTTACTGTTGAGTGAATTGGTTCCTGGATTGTCAGAGATATAGCCTGTTGGGAAGACATGATGAAGATTTGGCTTGTCTGTGGAGAAAAATGAGTTATCAGAAATTACATCTCTATCGATGAAATTCCCGTCCTTTGGGAGATGATTGGAGTAAAGGGATAATATTGCTCTTGATAGGCGCCCTTTCGAACTATAGGATGCAAGACGAAGGCGATCTTTATCTATTAAGAACCTTTCAAAGGTTGCCGTATTTTCTTGGCGTTGTATCTGCAGGAAAGAGATATGTGTGGAAAGTTGTGTTGTGTTGCTCAGCAGATCATTGTTATGGAAACTGTAAAACCAGAAATATCGTTTTAAGAACTCATAATCTGGTGTCTTGTTCTGATAAAAATAACTTGCTAATGTCTGATAAAAATATCTGAATGGTATTAAACCCGGAGTTTTAATTCGTAAGTGGTTTTCAAAGAAATCAAAAACCTTCAGAATTGCGGACTTGGCATCATCCCATATATCTTCAATTTGTGTTGCTTTAATGTCGTTCAAATATCTGGGGGTTATGTTATGAATACCAGAATTTGGAATATTCTCACGGATAAGTATCGCGAGAATCTGAAGATAATCGATATCCGCTATGCTGATGAATTTACTATTGCTATATTTTTCACGAAATTCGGTTATTAATTCTCTTAAATAAAACCCGCTCTGAATGGGGGTTTCTTGTCGATAAGTTTTTGCGACAACTATGTCGAAAATATCAAGTGGTTTACCTGCTTGGTTAATTCTCTCGAAAATCTGACACACTTCACTTACTGCAATTCCCTTTAAATCAATATAAGCTATTCTGTAACTATCAAGAACGTTCTTTATGCGCCAGAGATTTGTTATGATAATCTCATTTTCTGGAAGCGCATTTAATCGAGTGAAAATACCTTGAAAATTGCTTTTAATATCAAGTAATTTTATTATAAGTCCCTCATCATATCTCTTCTTTCGACCAGCATTTCGGAGATAGGTTCCTCCTTTATCGTCTATTTCTTCCCAAAATAGAAAGCGTGAAGCGTAACTATTGTCATCAACTTCGTTTGAACATTCTATTGTAAGGTCAATGTAGAGTGTTGGATCAAAATCCGGTTTACCTTTTATTTGCCCACCGTATATTGAAGTAAGAAGTGATGTTGTTCTCTGTTGCCCGTCAATAATGTATTGAAATTGTACCCGTAAATCGTCTGGCGGTATAATATGCCCTCCGATTTTTCTGTGGTTGTGTAATTTTGTATCCGTTTTCCAGATAAGAATGCTACCCAGAGGATAGAATTTGTAAATACTATCCCATAAATTTTTTACATTCTCTTTTTCCCAAACAATTTCCCTCTGGAAAGTCGGAATTTGGTAGTCCCCTTTTTGAAGATTTTCAAGATAAGAAACAATACTAATACCATCTGGTTTTATTCTATCTGTCAGGTTTGTTTGCAT
>JADFUQ010000474.1 GCA_015222065.1 Bacteroidota bacterium | reverse complement strand
TGCCGACTTTCTTCCAAAACAGGCGTCAAAGATAACAAAAACCTTAAAATGCAATACTAATCTGCAGACCTAATGTATTCATATTTCTGCCCGCATACATTAGTCGCGGTTCGATTTTCATAGACAGATCATCACCAATATCATAATCAAATAAATGGGCATCAACCGTAGCATCCACAATATTCAGCAGGTACCATCCAACCAGTCCGATATATGACAGGTCACGGTTTCTGTGGTAAAAGTCCATATTATGCGTAAGCTGTTCACTGAACCACTTTTCCTGTTGAGGATCATATGTATCAGGATGAAGAACCGGGTCAAAATCAGCAGGGTTGAGATTTCCACCAATAATGTCTAAATAGCTTTGAGTTTCAGGAAGTTTATCAGTAAAATCAATGTAAGCATTCTTATACCTGAAATATCTTGTCTGATTAAATGTGACAAAATATCCAAGTGTACCAAAACCAGCATATATAATAGGCATTTTCCAGTATTTTTTATTATAGAACTGTCCTAATCCGGGTAAAATTGCTGAATAAAGAGAGGCTTTACCTGGTGAATGAGATTCCAGTATGGAAGAATCTACCGGGCTAATTTCATCATTTTTCTCCTTCATCTGTGATAAAGCACTATATGATCCGGAAAGGATTAGAAAAAGAAAAAGTGTAGAAAATATTTTTATAAAAAATGTCTTTCGATTCAATTTTCTTCCTGTATTTGCTCAAAGTGTTCAATTGTCAGCAAATATAGAGAAATTAACCCTTATGTTGATCTAATATCCCAATAATCCGCTCCATCTCTTCAGTGTTATCAAACGGGATAACGATTTTTCCCTTACCGTTTTCATTCACCCTGAATTGAACCTGAGCATCAAAAAATTCAGAAAGATGCTGAGAAAGCTCTTGAAAATCTTCATTTATTTTCTGCTTACGTTCATTTTTAGAAGTATCTTTGTTTGCATCCCTGTTCATCTGGCGAACAAATTCCTCCGTTTTTCGCACAGAAAGTTCCTCATCAATAACTCTGTAAAAAACTTTTATCTGGGTTTTGGGGTCTTCAATATTAATAAGAGTACGGGCATGTCCCATCGATAACTTTTTCTCCCTGATACCTAATTGTATTTCGGCAGGTAATTTCAGTAAACGAAGATAATTGGAGATTGTTGATCTTTTTTTCCCAACCCTGTCACTCAGATTTTCCTGTGTAAGCTGACACTCTTCGATCAGTCTCTGATAACTGATGGCAATTTCAACAGAATCAAGATCTTCACGTTGAATATTTTCAACCAGAGCCAGTTCCAGCATAGCCTGGTCATCAGCAGTTCTAAAATAGGCAGGCATTTTTTTCAATCCGGCGATTATGGCAGCCCTGTAGCGCCTTTCACCGGTAATAAGCTGGAATTTCCCATCAGCCAGCTTCCTGACAGTAATAGGTTGTATTATTCCAAGTTCCTTAATAGATGAAGCAAGATCATTTAATCCTTCCTCATCGAATTTTGATCTTGGCTGGTAGGGATTTGTCTCTATCAGATCAATATTGATATCTGAAATTGAATCAATATTCTCATACTTTTCTCTGTCAGCATCATCAATTAATGCTCCCAAACCTCTTCCAAGTGCATTTTTTCTTGCCATATTAATATCTTATTAAAATAACATCAGTCTATAAAGTCAAACAAATTTTGATTTAAAGCACCCCCGTACAGTCATTCTTCCTTACGGGGCAGGCAAATGGTAAATAGTAAATA
>JADFUQ010000473.1 GCA_015222065.1 Bacteroidota bacterium | reverse complement strand
ACTCTTGAATTATCAACAGGGGAAATCAGTGTTACTACATCAGGAGGTGTCAGGTTAACCTTTATAAGCGCCGAGTTGGAGAAAAAGCCCTCTGTATCAACAGCTCTCACCGAATAATAATATGTGGTATCCTCAACAATATCAGTATCTTCAAAAGTTGCATTCGGCGAGGTGGCAAGGCTGTCCAAAGGAGTTACTGTAACATCATCAAACCAGCATTTTCCTGATATTGTTTCTCCATAACGTCCCAATAAACAGCAGGCATATTTACCACCATCTAAAGAACTATAATTAGTAACTTTTGTATATTCATTTGTTCCGAATATACCATCTGGCACATCACTAGCATAATAACCAAAACCAAGATAAGCACCGCTTCCGCCGCTTACATTTTCAGTTTTAATAAAACCTCTCATTAAAGCGTCGCATCCTGTTGAAGCATCATCCGGTGGATAAACCTTTCTATAAACCATACCCCAGGCATCTTCAACAGATACACAATAATCTCCATTTAATGGATATGAAAAATCCCAATTAAAGGCACCGCTTCCCCATGTATACCAATAATTGGCGAAATCACCCGCCTCGTTTTGTTCTTCAAAACCAGGGTTTTTCTTGATATTTCCGGTAGTATCATCTTCCAGAATCCTTCTGATTAAATAATAACTGATCGCATTAGTGCCCTGCTCAGAAGCATTCCAGTTTAAAGTTATTTTGCTGCCGTCGTAACTTGCCTGCAGGTTTGTCGGATCGCCTGGAGGCACCGCTATAAATTCAATATTTACATCGTCAAACCAGGCATTGCCTTCTTCGGTTCCGTCTGTACCTGTAAAGCAACGAATACCGCCCCAAGCTGTTTCTTCATAAGTCACTATCTCTTCTATATAGGTCCAATTAGTGTCTCCATGTAATTGAACATTACCAATACTATGATTATTCCAGGCGCAAATAATGCAAGCTCCTCTGCCTCCAACAATATTTTCTGTTTTTATCCAGCCGCTTACTTTAAACCAACCTCCATCTATCCACCCATCAGGAGCAGGCCCGGCATCCTGTTTTACTATTATTTCAGGATTATCACTACCGCTTTTAAGATCAGTATGTATTTTAAGAGAATAGTTGCCACTATGAACCGTATCATTCATACTGGCTTTTCCATCTCTTTCTATCTCTACTTCCCAATACGCCGGATAGCCTGGATTTAGCGGGTCTTCTTCTTCAAAACCACCGTTGGTAAAAAATTGTGTAACAGGTCCAACTTCTTCAAAAACAATATCATCATACCACGCCGTACCTGCAATCTTGTATCCTTCACCTAATTTGCAATTTACTTCAATAGTATCGGCGTCACTTGTAGTTGTAACTTCCAATTCAACATAAGTCCAGTCATTCGTTCCCTCTAATTTACTGGTCATATTATCCCACCAGGCTCCTTGAACATCACCGCCTATTCTCAGTTGTGCGCCGCCTTCCCACCAGGCACCTCTACTGCCGATATCCTCAGTTTTAATATAGCCTGATATTTTGTATTTGTAATTGGCTTGAACTACAACATTTTGATAAAATGAAGACATTGCGCTGTCTGCATGAAGAATACGGACCGCTTTTGCTCCATTATAAATTGTATCAGTAACCCAAGAAAAATCTGAAGTTCCATCTTGAATATAAGTACTCCAATTATCCGGCAACACGCCGGTTCCGTCCTCAAATCCAGGGTTTTGAAGTAAATTCTGCGCATTACTAAAACTTATCGCAAGAATTATAATGGAAAACATTGTAAGAAAATTCCTCATAACTTCCTCCATCACTTAATAAAAACGTTTTGATTCAATAATACAACTATTAACTATTCAGTCATTATTCCCATTTAGTAATAATACAGTTCTCTCTTTTTTTAAGGCTGAATAGCTATACAAAATAAAAATGT
Organism: Bacteroidota bacterium; assembly: GCA_015222065.1. Classification (GTDB taxonomy): domain Bacteria; phylum Bacteroidota; class Bacteroidia; order Bacteroidales; family VadinHA17; genus JADFUQ01. The sequence continues at coordinate 3,112 of JADFUQ010000473.1, read as the reverse complement.
ATTAGGTCATTACCCTCCTTTCTTAAATTATACATTCTTAATTAAAATATAAAACCAATTGAAATTCGCTGGATATCCGGCAAAACATTGAAATCAGAATAGGAATAATCTGCTGTAATTTTGACTTTATTGATACTTTGCATCATACCAATTCCGAATGACCACGATTCTGTATCATGGTTAAATTTGTAACCAGATCTGGCAAACAGAAATTTTTTAAAATCATATTCAAATCCAAGAGCAGCTTTTTCTTCCCCGGATTCAGGTTTATTCCAACTTGTCATAACAGATAGGTTATGATAATCTGATTTTAGTATATCAGCGGAAATCCCGGCATTAAAACTGGTTGTAATATTATAAGATTCATTAATTACTTTAATGTCTGGTCCTAAATTATTAATAGCCACACCAATATTTAGGCCTTGTATTCCGGATCGAAACAATGCGCCAACATCTATGCCCCAACTATTACTATTAAATTTGCCGCTCCAATAACCAAGATGGATAAACTTAGCATTCACGCCGAATGAAAATCGATCTGTTAAATAGCTTGAAAATCCCAGGGCAGCCATATAGTTTACACAATAAAAGGTTTCACCTGTCCCCTCTGGTTGAAGTTGTGTCCGAACTACCATTTCATCTGTATATAATGAAGTAATCGACAAGGCAACAACCTGATTTTGAGAAATATGACGTCCCAGTCCCATAAAAGCCATTGAAACGTCAGCCGGATACCAGGTATGAGTAAATAGAGCATCCCAATTTTCAATATTTATCATAGCGCCGGGATTGTAATATATAGCGCTAATATCATTTACATTGGCTATTATTGCTTCTCCCAAACTAGCTGCCCGAGCGCTTATGCCAACAGCCATAAATTGCCCTATGGTACCTCCGGGCTTATTATAACCGGCAAAAACATATACAGGCAGTAACAAAATTATTAGCAGAGTTATTATTATTTTAAACATTTTTTTCTCCACATTTATCGAATGTCACTTAATAATTACAAACTTACCAATCTGTGTCTGACCTGTATTATAATCTTCTACATGAAAAAAGTAGATACCGGTGGAAACAGTTTGATTGCTTAAGCTTATTAAATTCCAATAAGCAACGTTTATATTCGTGTCATTATGTTCTAAAACCGTTACACATTCTCCTAAGAGGGAAAAAATTCTAATTGTACATGGGCCGGTCAAATTAAAAAAGGCTAAACGACGGTCAACTTCGTACCAATCGGTTCTTCCCGACTGAGTAGAATATTCCCATTTGATTGGACTAGTATAATCGATGTCGCTTCTATATGGATTTGGCACTACATATACCCCTCCCATTTTTTCAGCTTTTTTTCCGGGAACTGTCATTTCTGCATGAATCCTTTTAGAACTTTCCTGGGAAGGAATTGTTGTAACCCCTGCTTTTTCTGGTAAATCGAAAGCTGTAACCGCATAAAAATAACGGATACCGTTAATTAATCCTTCATCTTTGTATTCGTACATTAAACCGGTTTCATATCCAAAATCATCATCTGTTTTGTCGAATTCTGCAACTAATACCCAAGGGCCTTCCGTACTTTCTTCACTGCGATAAATGCGATATCCTGCAAAATCATTTATATTGCCGTCTTTCCTGGTAGAATCTGCATATTCTTCAGGATTAATGTAATTTTGCTGGTCATACTCATCCTTCCATTCCCAGTTAATAGTAACAGAGTGGTCTCCGGGTTTCAAGGTAAATAATGGTGGCGGTGGCGGTGGCGGGGCTTCAAAATTATTATCATAAAGCCTTTTTGCTAACTGTGCTTTGGCTTTTATATCTTCTGCTCCGAAACCGCCGACTAAAGCCACTGTAAAAGCCATTGTATCGCCAGGCTCAACCGTAAAAGGGCCGAATCCAAATACACACTTTGTATTGCCGGGATCTAAGGGACTTTCATCGTTATCAATAATTCCATCTGAAATAGAAATGAATTTATCAGCGTCAAAGGGCGGTTCGTCTTCTTCAAAGGGATGGAAACTAAACTTCATGCGGGGGTCGTCAACATCATCATAATAGGGCACTTTAACAACCCGTAATCCCAGGCGTTGGTCTTTTTCAAGAGTGCCGTCATCACCGCCGGGGGCGTCGGCAGATACCATCATTTTTTCATCAGGTAAATAATATGTATAATCATCAACCCATACGTTATATACCTTTGGACCGACATGAGCATCAAAGAAAAAACCAAAATAAAGCGGATCGAGAGTTTTATCATTACGGCTTATAACACGGTAATCAATAAATAAAATCTGCTCAAAAAGTTCATAACTCCAGCCATAAATTTTTTGCAATACAGTAATATGAAGGGGCCTGTGTCCTTCAGTACCGCCGCAATCTAACTGAAAATCATCATGATACTGACACCAGTAATCCAATTGAGAGACCGAACCATAATCCTCATCAATCTGTCCGTCACCGTCATCATCATAACCGTTTAAGAGCTCCTCATCAATCTTCCCGTCGCCATCATCATCTTTGAAACGACTACTTCCCGGCACGGGTCTATCTATACTGCTAACATAAATAGAATCACGCGGATCATCTGTAGGCCACAATTCAGGTCCCTCATCCCAGGAGAAGCCGTGAGTTAGTAAAGTATCACCATCTACAACAGCTCCGATCCAAGGTCCGAGACCGCCGCCTAACATCTCAATCCCCGATTGCGGGGGGAATTCAATATTAATCCGCCAGACGCCGTCAATATAAACCGCATCAAATGTTGAAATGTTTGTTATCAAAGCTCTCAGTAAGTTAATATCATGATACTTAAATACAGCATGCGGTTGAACTGCCTGGGAAAAAACTTCTTTGGACTGTAATAGAAATAAAATTATTACAATATACTTTAAAATATTTTTTATCATTATTTAACTCCCAAGGGTTACCAGTTAATTTTTAATCCCAATAACATTCTACGAGGCGCACAGAACCGATTAGGATTGCGCATTCTTTTCATTGTATACCAATCATATAAACGTCCGAGACTTGGATCATAATCGCCGTATTTTACCGGCTTTCCTGTAAAATTATTAACAGGATTTTCACCATAGTAATTTACATTGCGATTATT